>NZ_JAOCAT010000039.1:0-58073 GCF_029839485.1 Achromobacter sp. GD03932 | reverse complement strand
CATGGTCGAACTGGGCCGCTGGACCCCGGCCGAGGTGGCCGACGCCAAGATCGAGAACGTGGTTGCGCCGCCGCTGCGGGCGCGCTGGCTGGCGCCCCTGGCCGCGCAGCGCCTGCTGCAGGAAGCGGGCAGCCAGCGCAAGGCCGGCCGGCGCCCGGGCGAGCGGCCCGCCGTGGTCACGTCCACCCTGGACGCGGACATGCAGGCGGCGGTGGAGCGCATGCTGCAGGACCGGGTGGACGGCCTGCCGCCCAAGGTATCGATGGCCGTGTTGGTGATGGACAACGATACGCTGGAGGTCAAGGCCTATGCCGGCTCCGCCGACTTCTCCGACGAAAGCCGGGCCGCCCACGTGGATATGGTGCGCGGCGTGCGTTCGCCGGGCTCCACGCTCAAACCCTTTCTGTACGCGCAGGCGCTGGACGAAGGCCTGATCCACTCCGAAAGCCTGCTGATCGACGCGCCGATGTCGTTCGGCGGCTACGCGCCGGGCAATTTCCAGGCCGCGTTCGCCGGCCCGATCAGCGTGGCGCAGGCCCTGCAGCGTTCGCTCAACGTGCCGGCGGTGGACCTGCTGGATCGCGTCGGGCCCAGCAGTTTTGCCTCGGTCATGCTGGCCGGCGGGGTGCGGTTACGTTTGCCCGCGGGCGCGGAACCGAATTTGAGCTTGATTTTGGGCGGGGGCGGCACCACATTGGAAGAACTGGTGGGCGCTTACCGGGCCCTGGCCCGCGGGGGCGTCTCCGGGCGGCCCCGGCTGCGGCCGGAGCAGCCGCGGGTCGAGTCCCGTATGATGAGCCCTGGGGCGGCCTGGATCGTCCGTGACATTCTGGAGAGCGGCGGCCATCCTGACCGGCCGTTCTACCAGTCGGGCAGTCCGGCGCGGCAACTGGCCTGGAAAACCGGGACCAGTTTCGGATTCCGCGACGCCTGGGCCGTTGGAGTGACCGACAGGTGGACGATGGGCGTCTGGGTCGGCCGTCCGGATGGTACGCCCAACCCCGGATTTTTCGGGGCAAACGTGGCTGCGCCGCTACTGCAGGATATCGTGGCGGCCTTGCCGGAAGGCGCTCAGCAGGTCCGCGTCAGGCCCGAAACGGTGCAGGCCGCGGTGACATGCTGGCCCCTGGGTTACAAGCTCGGCAGCGTGCCGTCCGGCGAATGTCCGGAGCAGCGCGCGGCCTGGGTGCTGAATGAAACGGCGCCGCCGTCCTTTGCCGGCTACGCCGATGCCTCGCGCGGACCGCTGCGTCTGGGCGGCGTGGCCAGCGGCTCGGTGCTGCGGCCCGTGCCGGGCGGGCGCGAAGTGGCGCTGGATGTGGATGTGCAGGGAACAGAAGGCGAAGTATGGTGGATGCTGGACGGGCGCGTGGTTGGTCACGGCGCGTCGGGTCATCCGTTTAAATTAGTGTTGGCCATGGACGGCCGGTATACGCTTACCGTCATGGATGCGCAAGGCCGTCACGACAGAGTGGTTTTTGAAATCTCTGGCGTTACGCCATGATCGGCATAGAATATGAATCGTGTATTTGCCCGCTTCGATGCGTTACGGAGGAAGCGTGATTTCTCAAGAGCTTGAAGTCAGCCTGCATATGGCTTTCGTCGAGGCCCGTTCGGCCCGGCATGAATTTATTACCGTCGAGCATCTGCTGCTGGCGTTGCTCGACAACGCTTCGGCCGTTGAAGTGCTGCGCGCCTGCGCCGCGAACCTGGACGACCTGCGCCGCAATCTGCGCCAGTTCGTCTCGGAGAACACCCCGGTGATCCCGAGCGGCGCCGAGGTCGACACGCAGCCCACGCTGGGATTCCAGCGTGTGATCCAGCGCGCCATCATGCATGTATCCGCGGGAGGCACCGGCAAGAAGCCGGTTACCGGCGCCAATGTGCTCGTGGCCATTTTCGGCGAAAAGGATTCGCACGCCGTGTATTACCTGCAGCAGCAGGGCGTGACGCGGCTGGACGTTGTCAATTTTCTGTCGCATGGCATTACCAAACAGCCCCAGGTGGAGTCCGCCGCCGTGCAGAAAGAGCAGCAGACCAATGGTGAAGAGCAGGGCGAATCGCGTCAGTCGCCGCTGGACCAGTACGCCACCGACCTGAATGCCGCCGCGTTGGCGGGCCGCATCGATCCCCTCATCGGACGCGAGCACGAAGTCGAGCGCGTGATCCAGGTGCTGTGCCGCCGCCGCAAGAACAATCCGCTGCTGGTCGGCGAGGCCGGCGTGGGCAAGACCGCGATCGCCGAAGGCCTGGCCTGGCGCATCACGCGCGGCGAAGTGCCCGAAATCCTGCAGGCCGCCCAGGTCTTTTCGCTGGACATGGGCGCCTTGCTGGCGGGCACCAAGTACCGCGGCGATTTCGAGCAGCGCCTGAAGGGCGTGCTCAAGCAGATCCGTGGCAACCCCGACGCCATCCTGTTCATCGACGAGATCCATACGCTGATCGGCGCCGGCTCGGCATCGGGCGGCACGCTGGACGCGTCCAACCTCTTGAAGCCCGCCTTGTCTTCCGGGCAGCTCAAGTGCATCGGCGCGACCACCTACACCGAATACCGCGGCGTCTTTGAAAAAGACCACGCGCTGTCGCGCCGTTTCCAGAAGATCGACGTGGCCGAACCCAGCGTCGAACAGACCGTGCAGATCCTGCGCGGCCTGAAGAGCCGCTTCGAAGAGCACCACAGCGTGCGCTACTCGTCCGCCGCCCTGTCGGCCGCGGCCGAACTGTCGGCGCGCTTCATCAATGACCGCCATCTGCCGGACAAGGCCATCGACGTGATCGACGAGGCCGGCGCCGCGCAGCGCCTGCTGCCGCGCTCGCGCCAAAAGAAGGTAATCGGCAAGGTGGACATCGAGAACATCGTGTCCAAGATCGCGCGCATTCCGCCGCAGTCCGTCTCCAACGACGACCGCAGCAAGCTCGCGACGCTGGACCGCGACCTGAAGACCGTGGTCTTCGGCCAGGACAACGCCATCGAAGCCCTGTCCGCCGCCATCAAGATGGCGCGCTCGGGCCTGGGCAAGCCGGAAAAGCCGATCGGCGCCTTCCTGTTCTCCGGTCCCACCGGCGTGGGCAAGACCGAAGTCGCGCGCCAGCTGGCTTTCACGCTGGGCGTGGAGCTGCTGCGTTTCGACATGTCGGAATACATGGAGCGGCACGCGGTGTCGCGCCTGATCGGCGCGCCTCCGGGCTACGTCGGTTTCGACCAGGGCGGCCTGCTGACCGAGGCCATCACCAAGCAGCCGCACTGCGTGCTGCTGCTCGATGAAATCGAAAAGGCGCACCCGGATGTGTTCAACATCCTGCTGCAGGTCATGGACCACGGCACGCTGACCGACAACAACGGCCGCAAGGCGGACTTCCGCAACGTCATTCTCATCATGACGACCAACGCGGGCGCCGAAACCCTGAATCGTCCGTCGATCGGCTTCGCGAATTCGCGCGTGGTGGGTGACGAAATGGCGGAAATCCGCCGCATGTTCACCCCCGAGTTCCGCAACCGCCTGGACGCGATCATCCCGTTCGCGCCGCTGGACCGCGAAATCATCCTGCGCGTGGTGGACAAGTTCCTCATGCAGCTGGAAGACCAACTGCACGAGCGTCGCGTGGAAGCCATCTTCACCACGAGTCTGCGCGAGCATCTCGCCAAGGAAGGGTTCGATCCGCTCATGGGCGCACGTCCCATGCAGCGCCTCATCCAGGACACCATCCGGCGTGCGCTGGCCGACGAGCTGCTGTTCGGCAAGCTGGTCGATGGCGGCACGGTCACGGTCGACCTGGACGAGGAAGGCAAGGTCAAGCTGGACTTCGACGAGAACGGCAAGCCGCCCTCGTCGGATGCGCCTGACAAACAGGAAGTCGAACTGGTCGACTAGGCGACTCAATGACCGCGGACCGCCAGCCGCTGATCGAGTGCGAGCACTGCGCAAGCATCTATCGCCGGCATCAGCTTGAACCTGGCGAGACCGCCAATTGCGCCCGCTGCGGCGCCACCTTGTGGCGTTACAGCGGGCTTACTTTGTCCAATTGGCTGGCCCTCGCCATTGCCGCCCTCATCGTGTTCGGGGTGGCCAACGCCTATCCCGTCGCTTCGATGTCCGTGCAGGGCATGGTGCAGCAGGCGTCCTTGCTGGACGCCATTTTCATCACCTGGCGGCAGGACCACTGGGTTGTCGCCATCATGACCGGCATGGCGGGCTTCGCGTTGCCGATGCTGCAGCTTTCCGTGTTGCTGTGGGTGTTGGGGCCGCTTTCGCGCGGCCGCGAGCCCCTGGGCTTCCGTACCGCGATGCGCCTGTTGGGCTTTCTGCGGCCCTGGTGCATGGTCCCGGTGTTCCTCCTGGGCGTGCTGGTGGCTGTGGTGAAGCTGGCGGGCATGGCCGCCGTGACTCCAGGCATCGGGCTGGTCGCGTTCGGCATCCTGACCATCCTGTTGACGATGCTGGGGCGGCTGTCGCCGCATGTGCTGTGGCGCTACGCCGAGAGTGTGGGCGTGGTGCCGGTGCATATACCCCAGACTGCGCCGGACATGGTACTGACCGGATGTCATGTTTGTGGTCAGGTGCAGGCGCTGCCCCGCGCGGCCGACCCGGAAGAACACCACCACTGCGTGCGTTGCGACGCCCTGGTGCATTTCCGCAAGCCCGATCATCTGGCACGCACCTGGGCGCTGTTGCTGGCCGCCGTGGTGTTCTATATCCCGGCCAACGTGCTGCCGGTGATGCAGGTCAGGTCGGTGCTAGGCGACAGCGCCCATACCATCCTGGGCGGCGTGGTTGAACTGTGGGATATGGGCTCTTGGGATATTGCGCTGATCGTCTTCATCGCCAGCGTGGCGGTGCCGCTGACCAAGCTGCTGGCGCTCATGCTGTTGCTGTTGACGGAACAGTGGCGCAGCACCACCAACCTGCGCCCGCGCACGCGCCTGTATCAAATGGTCGAGTTCATCGGCCAATGGTCGATGCTGGATGTTTTTGTCGTTATATTGCTGGCGGCGTTGGCGGATTTCCAGGGCTTGATGGAAATCAGCGCCGGCGCGGGTGCGGCGGCGTTCGGGCTGACAGTGATCCTGACCATGTTGTCTGCCATGAGTTTCGACCTGCGCCGCAGTTGGGATCTGGAAGGACAAAGTGAAATAGAATCGCCGCCAGTGGAAGGCGGGCGCCAGCCGGCGTCTCTCGCCGGCAAGGAAATGGGCTAGGAAGCGCCGCGGCTTCCGTCCACGAACAAGGAAGAGTAGATGTCCGAGCAAGCACCCGGATCCGGTGAAGAGAAGTTCGCGTCACCCGCGATCTCGCGCAAGAAGAAGAGCCGGATTTCATGGATCTGGCTGGTGCCCATCGTGGCGGCCCTGATGGGCCTGTCGCTGGTCGTGCGGACCTGGATGCAGGCGGGGCCCGACATCTCGATTTCGTTCAATACTGCAGAAGGGCTGGAAGTCGGCAAGACCCAGCTGCGCTACAAGGACGTGAACATCGGCGCCGTGAAGTCCATCGGCTTCAACGAAGACCGCACCAAGGTGGTGGTGCGGGCCGAGCTGTCCAAGGATGTTTCCGATCTGGCCCGCGAAGGCACCAACTTCTGGGTGGTGCGCCCGCGTCTGGACGTGAGCGGCGTGTCCGGCCTGGGCACGCTGCTGTCCGGCGCCTATATCGGCGTGGACGCGGCCGAAGGCAAGGACAGTTCCAAGAAGGCTACCAAGCTGCATTTCGAGGGCCTGGAGGTTCCGCCGGCGGTTACGCATGACCGCGCCGGCAAGCGTTTCAAGCTCAGGGCCTCTGATCTGGGCTCGCTCGATATCGGCTCGCCCGTGTACTTCCGCCGCATCAACGTGGGCCGCGTGATCGGCTACGCGCTGGATGAAACCGGCAAGGCCGTGAACGTCGAGGTGTTCGTGGACGCGCCCAACGACAAGTTCGTGACCCAAGGCTCGCGCTTCTGGAACGCCAGCGGCGTCGACTTCAGCGTCAACGCCGACGGACTCAAGGTACGCACGCAATCGCTGGTGTCGATGGCGGTGGGGGGCGTCGCTTTCGAACCGGTCCTGACCACGCGCGATTCGGGCAAGCAGGCGCAGGCCGACGCCCAGTTCGACCTGTACGCGACCGAGGCGGCCGCCAAGGCCAATCCGGACGGCGAGGCCTTCCCGATCCGCATGCGTTTTGACCAGTCGATCCGCGGCCTGACGGTGGGCGCGCCCATCGATTTCAGCGGCATCACGCTGGGCAACGTCACGCAGATCAACATGGACTTCGATCCGATCGCCAAGCGCTTCTATTCGCTGGTGGACGCCACCCTGTATCCGGAACGCCTGGGGCGCGTGTTCGAAGAAGTGCGCGATCGCGCAGCCAAGGATGGCGACCTTGCCGGCAATCGCCTGCTGGGCGGCATGATCAAGCACGGCCTGCGCGCGCAGCTGCGCACCGCCAACCTGCTGACCGGCCAGCTGTACGTGGCGCTCGACGACTTCCCGAACGCCAAGCCGGTTGAGTTCAAGGTCTCGGATCCGGCCATGATTCCGACGGTGCCCGGCAACCTGGACCAATTGCAGCAGCAGATCAGCAACATCGTCGCCAAGATCGAGAAGATTCCGTTCGACAAGATCGGCGAGGACCTGCGCACCACGCTGGCCAGCACCTCCAAGCTGATGAACCGCCTGGACAAGCAGGTCGCGCCTGAAGCGCAGAACATGCTCAAGCAGGCCAAGGAATCCATGGCGCAGGTCAACGCGCTGCTGGCCTCCGATGCGTCCTTGCCGGTCAACACGGAGAAGGCGATGCAGGAACTGGGCCGCGCGGCCCGTTCGCTGCGCGCCCTGGCCGACTTCCTGCAAGCCAACCCCGAGGCCTTGTTGCGCGGCCGCGGCCCAGACCCGATCCCCGGCGCCGGTCCTGTCAGGAACTGAACCCCATGAATAGACGCCCATTCCCCCGCGCCCGCCAGGCGACTCCGAGTTCCGAGCAGCCGCGATCCGCGGCGCCCCGTTTGCGTCCGCTCCTGTCCTTGCTGGCTTTGTCGGCGGCGCTGGCTGGCTGCGGAGCGTCTGCGCCCGTGCACTATCACACCTTGCAGGCGCCAGCGGCCCAGGCGCCGGCCGCCGGCGTGGCGCCCGCCAGCTTCCTGATCGAGGTGCAACCGGTCAACATTTCGACGCAGGCGGACCAGCCGCAGCTGATGGTGCGCAGCGGCGAGGGCAGCTTGGCCGCGCTGTACTCCGAGCGCTGGAGTTCGCCGCTGGGCGACGAGCTGCGCGGCGCACTGTCGGACGCGCTGAAGCGCGAGCTGGGCGCCCTGGACGTGCAACTGGTCAAGCCCGGGCCGGGCGCCGCGGTCTGGCGCGTGCAGACCGACGTGCAGCGGTTCGAGCTGGAGCCGGGCCGCATGGCCCAGCTCGATGCGACCTGGCGCGTGCGGCCGGTCAACATGAAGGGTTCCGGCCTGCTTTGCCGCAGCGTGGTGACGGAACCGGTGACGGAAGAGGGCGTGCCGGCCATGATCGCCGCGCAGCAGCGCGCCGTGGTCAGCCTGGCCAGCGCCATGGCCTCGGCCATACGGGGGCAGACCCCGGCGGGATCGGGCTCGGTGCAGATGCTGGGCTGCGCGGCGCTCAAGGATTGATCGTCCAGCCAAAAATCCCGCCTGATCTCAAATGGTTAACCTAGGGTTAACCATAGTGCAAAGCAAGTTGCAACCTGTCTAGCATACGGTCCTACCCATACCGGGTCCCGCAAGGGCCCGGTACTACCTTTGCCATGCGACAGGAAGCAATCTCTTATGGCCAGCACGACCCTAGGCGTTAAAGTCGACGACGCGCTCCGCGACCGGCTGAAGGCCGCCGCGCAAAAGCTCAACTGCACGCCGCACTGGCTGCACAAGCAGGCGATCCTTTCCTACCTGGACAAGATCGAGCGCGGCCACCTGCCCGCCGAGATGTCGCACCTGGGCATGGACGCGGGCGGCGAGGACGAGGCGGGCGAGGGCCATTCCGCGCCCACGCCGCCGTTCTATGAATTCGGCCAGGACGTGCAGCCGCAGTCGGTGCTGCGCGCGGCCATCACCGCCGCCTACCGGCGTCCCGAGCCCGAGTGCGTGCCGCTGCTGCTGGGCCAGGCCCGCATGCCCAACCTGGAAAAGATCCACGCCATGGCCGCCGATCTGGTCCGGAAGCTGCGCGGCAAGCGCAGCGGCGGCGGGGTGGAAGGGCTGATCCAGGAGTTCTCGCTGTCCAGCCAGGAAGGCGTGGCGCTGATGTGCCTGGCCGAAGCGCTGCTGCGCATTCCCGACCGCGCCACGCGCGATGCGCTGATCCGCGACAAGGTGGCTCGCGGCGACTGGAAGTCGCACATGGGCGGCTCGCAATCCCTGTTCGTCAACGCCGCCACCTGGGGCCTGATGATCACGGGCAAGCTGGTGGCCGTGAGCAGCGAACAGTCGCTGTCCAAGGCGTTGACCCGGCTGATCGGCAAGGGCGGCGAGCCCTTGGTGCGCAAGGGCGTGAACATGGCCATGCGCATGATGGGCGAACAGTTCGTGTCGGGCCAGACCATTTCCGAAGCCCTGGCCAACAACCGCAAGATGGAAGCCCGCGGCTTTCGCTATTCCTACGACATGCTGGGCGAGGCCGCGACCACGGCCGAGGACGCCGACCGCTATTACGCCTCGTACGAGCAAGCCATCCATGCCATCGGCAAGGCCGCGGCCGGCCGCGGCATCTATGAAGGCCCGGGCATCTCGATCAAGCTGTCGGCGCTGCATCCGCGGTATTCGCGCGCCCAGCGCGAACGCGTCATGGCCGAGCTGCTGCCGCGCGTGAAGGCGCTGACCGTGTTGGCGCGCAGCTACGACATCGGCCTGAACATCGACGCCGAGGAAGCCGATCGCCTGGAGATCTCGCTGGACCTGCTGGAGGCGCTTTGTTTCGAGCCGGAGCTGGACGGCTGGAACGGCATCGGCTTCGTCATCCAGGCCTACCAGAAGCGCGCGCCCTTCGTGATCGACTACGTGATCGACCTGGCCCGCCGCAGCCGCCATCGCGTGATGGTGCGCCTGGTCAAGGGCGCGTACTGGGACAGCGAGATCAAGCGCGCCCAGGTCGACGGCCTGGAAGGCTATCCGGTCTATACCCGCAAGGTCTACACGGACGTGGCCTACCTGGCCTGCGCCCGCAAGCTGCTGGGCGCGCCGGAAGCCGTGTTCCCGCAGTTCGCCACGCACAATGCCTACACCCTGTCCGCGATCTACCAATTGGCGGGCCAGAACTATTACCCGGGCCAATACGAGTTCCAATGCCTGCACGGCATGGGCGAGCCGCTGTACGACGAAGTCGTGGGCGCGCTGTCGCAGGGCAAGCTCAACCGTCCGTGCCGCATCTACGCGCCGGTCGGCACGCATGAAACGCTGCTGGCCTACCTGGTGCGCCGCCTGCTGGAAAACGGCGCCAACACCTCGTTCGTGAACCTGATCGGCGACGACAGCATTCCGGTCGAGCAACTGGTGGCCGACCCGGTGGAAGCCGCCGCGCGCATCGCGCCGCTGGGCGCGCCGCACGAGAAGATTCCGCTGCCGCGCGAACTCTATGGCGACCCGCAGGAGGGCGCCCGCGCCAACTCGGCGGGCCTGGACCTGAGCAACGAGCATCGGCTGGGTTCGCTGTCCGCGGCCCTGCTGGCCAGCGCCGCCATGCCGTGGCGCGCCGGCCCCATGCTGGGCGAGGGCGAAGGGGCCTGGGATGCCTCGCGCGCCATGGAAGTCCGCAACCCCGCCAATCTGCGCGACGTGGTGGGCCACGTGGTCGAAGCGCAGGCAGACGAGGCCGAGATCGCGCTGCGCGCCGCCGCCAATGCCGCTCCCATCTGGCAATCCACGCCGGTGGCCGAACGCGCCCAGTGCCTGCGCCGCGCCGCGCAATTGCTGGAAGAGCAGATGCAGACCCTGCTGGGCCTGATCGTGCGCGAAGCCGGCAAGTCATTGCCCAACGCCATCGCCGAGGTGCGCGAGGCCGTGGACTTCCTGCGCTATTACGCGGACCAGGCCGAAACGGAATTCAGCAACGACACGCACCGGCCGCTGGGCACGGTGCTGTGCATCAGCCCCTGGAACTTCCCGCTGGCCATCTTCACCGGCCAGGTCGCGGCCGCCCTGGCCGCCGGCAACACGGTGGTGGCCAAGCCCGCCGAACAGACGCCGCTGATCGCCGCGCAAGCCGTGGCCATCCTGCGCGCGGCAGGCGTGCCTGCCGGCGCCGTGCAGCTGCTGCCGGGCCGCGGCGAAACCGTGGGCGCGCAGCTGGTCGCAAGCCCCGGCGTGCGCGGCGTGATGTTCACCGGCTCCACCGACGTGGCGCGCATCATCGCGCGCACGCTGGCGGACCGCCTGGACGACGCCGGCCACACCATTCCGCTGATCGCCGAAACGGGCGGCCAGAACGCCATGGTGGTGGATTCCTCGGCCCTGTCCGAACAGGTCGTGTTCGACGTGTTGACCTCCGCGTTTGATTCGGCGGGGCAGCGCTGTTCGGCGCTGCGCGTGCTGTGCGTGCAGGAAGACAATGCCGACCACGTGCTGACCATGCTGCGCGGCGCGATGCGCGAACTGAGCGTGGGCAACCCCGACCGCCTGTCGGTGGACGTGGGGCCGGTGATCGATACGGAAGCGCGCAACGGCATCCAGCGGCACATCGAAACGATGCGCACCGCGGGCCATCGCGTGGACCAGGTGGAACTCAACGGCGAATGCCGCCACGGCACTTTCGTGCCGCCGACCATCATCGAAATCGACCACGTCAGCGAATTGACGCGCGAAGTGTTCGGGCCCGTGCTGCACGTGGTGCGCTACCAGCGCGATGAGCTCGACGCCTTGCTGGATGCCATCAACGGCACCGGCTACGGCCTGACCTTCGGCGTGCACACCCGCATCGACGAGACCATCGCACACGTGACCGGCCAGGTCCATGCGGGCAATGTCTACGTCAACCGCAATATCGTGGGCGCGGTGGTGGGCGTGCAGCCCTTCGGCGGCGAAGGCTTGTCCGGCACCGGCCCCAAGGCCGGCGGTCCGCTCTATATGTACCGTCTGCTGGGTACGCGTCCGGCCGGTCTGCCGCCGGCGCTGGACGCGGCGGCGGCGCTGCCGCAGCGCATTGCGCTGCCCGGGCCGACCGGCGAGACCAATACCTATGTGGTCGAGCCGCGCGGCGCCGTGTATTGCGTGGCCGCCACCGAAGCGGGCGCGCGGGCGCAGTGGTCCGTCGCCAGGTTGACCGGCAACCATGCCTGGTTCGCGGACACGCCCGCGGCGCAGGCGCTGCTGGCGTCGCTGGACGCCGGCCAGCAGGAACAGGCGGGCATCCTGGCCGACGATGAGGTCGACCAGGCGGACTATCAGGCGGTGCTGTTCGAAGGCGATGGCGACGCGCTGCAGGCGCTGAACCAGCGCATCGCGCAGCGCCCGGGCGCCATCCTGTCGGTCCATGGCCTGACCCCCGACGCGATCGCGGCGGGCGCTGGCTACGTGCCGGAACGCCTGCTGGCGGAGCGCTCCGTCAGCGTCAATACGGCAGCGGCGGGCGGCAACGCCAGCCTCATGACCATAGGTTGAGTCTGATATAGGACAACCCTCAGGCATCCAAGGGTTATCTCCAATATCGGGCGAGGTTGCACTGGAACGAAAATCCGGTCGCACCTTAAATCCGGAAGTCGCAACCCGGCTTCCGGATTTTGCAGAATATGCGTGCGCAAGCTCCCGCTACATCGGGCTTGCCGTAGTGAAAAACCAAAAGCCTGGCTAAAAGCTCAGGTATAACAAGGTCTTAAGTCCGACACTCGGAGGATACCCATGAAGTTCCGCACCACTTTGAAGCTTCTCGCCGCCAGCATCGCCGCCGCCGGCATGGCCGCCTCCGCGCAGGCTGCCGACGTCAAGTTCGGTTTTGCCGCACCGCTCACCGGCCCGCAATCGCACTATGGCGAGGACATGCAGAACGGCCTGAACCTGGCCCTGGAAGAAGCCAACAAGAAGGGCATCAAGGTCGACGGCGAAACCGCCAAGTTCGTGCTGGTGTCGCGCGACGACCAGGCCGATCCGCGCGTGGGCGTGCAGGTTGCCCAGCAGCTGGTCGACCAGGACGTGGTCGGCATCCTGGGCCACTTCAACTCGGGCACCACCATCCCCGCCTCGCGCGTCTACCATGAAGCCGGTCTGCCCCAGATCGCCATGGCGACCTCGCCGGAGTACACCAAGCAAGGCTACGAAACCACCTTCCGCATGATGACCAGCGACACCCAGCAGGGCGCCGCGGTCGGCAAGTTCATGGTGGAAAGCCTGAAGGCCAAGAAGGTCGCCATCATCGACGACCGCACCGCCTACGGCCAGGGCCTGGCCGACGAGGTCGAGAAGGCGGTCAAGGCCGCAGGCGGCCAGGTCGTGCGCCGCGAGTACACCACCGACAAGGCCAACGACTTCACCGCCATCCTGACCAACATCAAGGGCTCGGCGCCCGACGCCATCTTCTACGGCGGCCTGGACGCGCAATCCGGCCCGATGAAGCGCCAGCTGGCCACCCTGGGCCTGAAGGCGCCGCTGGTTTCGGGCGAAATGACCCGCAGCGACACCTTCATCAAGCTGGCCGGCGACGCCGCCGACGGCACCTACGCCTCGCTGGCCGGCGTGCCGCTGGACAAGATGGCCGCCGGCAAGGACTTCGAGCAGCGCTATCAGGCCCGCTTCAAGAAGGCCCCCGGCGTCTATGCTCCCTACGCTTATGACGGCGCCTGGAACATGATCACCGCCATCGAGCAGGCCGGCTCCGCCAAGCCCGAGAAGTACCTGCCGGCGCTGGCCAAGCTGAACCGCAAGGGCGCCACCAGCGAGCACATTTCCTACGACGCCAAGGGCGACCTGAAGGAAATCTCGGTCACCATCTACGAAGTCAAGAACGGCAAGTGGGAGATGGTTGAGACGATGGTCAGCCAGGCCAACTAAGGCGGCTGGACCGGGGCGGGAAGGCGGCTGCGCGCCGCGTCCCGCCCGTATTGCAGCGTGCGCGCCGTCAGGCGCGCGCCACGCGCGGCGCCGTGGCAGGCCTAGGGCCGTCACCGCAAGATACGCGCGATTTTTCCAGGCTTATTCAGCGGCCCCTATGGATATCTTCATTCAACAACTGATTAATGGCGTCACGCTAGGCAGCGTGTACGCCCTGGTCGCCCTGGGCTACACCATGGTGTACGGCATCATCGGGCTGATCAACTTCGCCCATGGCGACGTCGTCATGATAGGCGCGATGGCGGCGACCACCATCGCCATCTCGCTGGTGGGCGGCGATCCTTCCACGTCCGCCTTCGTGGTGCTGGGCGTCGGCCTGCTGGTGTCCGTGCCGCTGTGCATGGCCGTGGGCTGGACCGCCGAGCGCGTGGCCTACCGGCCGCTGCGCCGCGCGCCGCGCCTGGCAGCGCTGATCACCGCCATCGGCGTGTCCATCATCCTGCAGAACGTGGCCATGATGGGCTGGGGCCGCAACTACCTGAACTTCCCGCAGGTGCTGTCGCCGCAGGTGTTCGAGATTGCCGGCGCGCGCATCAGTTCGCTGCAGATCGCCATCGTGGTGATCGCGGCGCTGATCATGGGCGGGCTGCTGGCCGTGGTGCACAAGACCCGCCTGGGCACGGCGATGCGCGCCACCGCGCAGAATCGCGAAGTGGCCGGGCTGATGGGCGTGAACATCAACACCGTGATTTCGGCGGCCTTCCTGATCGGTTCGGCGCTGGCCGCGGTGGCCGGCATGATGGTCGCCACCTATTACGGCGTGTCGCAGTACACCATGGGCTTCATGCTGGGCCTGAAGGCCTTCACGGCCGCGGTGCTGGGCGGTATCGGCAACCTGGTGGGCGCCATGGCGGGCGGCCTGTTGCTGGGCATCATCGAGTCGTTGGGCGCCGGGTACATCGGCGATCTGACCGGGGGCTTCCTCGGCAGCCACTATCAGGACGTGTTCGCGTTCTTCGTGCTGGTGCTGGTGCTGATCTTCCGTCCGTCCGGCCTGCTGGGCGAACGCGTGGGAGACCGGGCATGAACGCAACCCTGAAAAGCAGCGGGTTTTCGACCCGCAACCTGATCGGCATCGCGCTGATCGGCGTGGTGCTGGCGGTGCTGCCCTTCGTGATCGGCATGGCCGGCCAAAGCTGGGTGCGGATCCTGAACTTCGCCCTCCTGTACGTGATGCTGTCGCTGGGCCTGAACATCGTGGTGGGCTTCGCGGGCCTGCTGGACCTGGGCTATATCGCGTTCTACGCGGTGGGCGCCTACACCTGGGCGCTGCTGGCTTCGCCGCATTTCGGCCTGCATCTGCCGTTCTGGGCGATCCTGCCGATCGCGCTGGCGGTGGCCTGCCTGTTCGGCGTGCTGCTGGGCGCGCCCACGCTCAAGCTTCGAGGCGACTATCTGGCCATCGTGACATTGGGCTTCGGCGAGATCATCCGCATCTTCCTGAACAACCTGAATGCGCCGGTCAACATCACCAACGGACCGCAGGGCATCAACCGCATCGACACGTTCAAGGTGGGCGAGTTCGCCTTCGGCCGCACGGAAAGCCTGCTGGGCATCCGCGTGACCGGACCGGAGAAGTACTACTACCTGCTGCTGGCGCTGACGCTGATCATCGTGGTGGTCTGCGTGCGGCTGCAGAATTCGCGCATCGGCCGCGCCTGGGAAGCGATCCGCGAAGACGAGATCGCGGCCAAGGCCATGGGCATCAACACCCGCAACATCAAGCTGCTGGCGTTCGCGATGGGCGCGTCCTTCGGCGGCGTGGCGGGCGCCTTGTTCGCTTCGATGCAGGGCTTCGTCAGCCCCGAGAGCTTCTCGCTGATGGAATCCATCTCCATCCTGTGCATGGTGGTGCTGGGCGGCATGGGCCACATCCCGGGTGTCATCCTGGGCGCCTTGATCCTGGCCGCGCTGCCCGAATTCCTGCGCGCGGTGGTCGAACCGGTGCAACACATGCTGTTCGGCGCCGTGGTGCTGGACCCCGAGGGCATACGCATGCTGCTGTTCGGCCTGGCCATGGTCTGCGTGATGCTGTTCCGTCCGGCCGGCCTGTGGCCGTCGGCGGTGCGCAAGCGTGAACTCGCAACCAAGACCCAGGGAGGCGGAGCATGAGCAAACTGCTGCAAGCCCAGGGACTGGGCAAGCGCTTCGGCGGCCTGCAGGCGCTGTCCGACGTCAGCTTCGACATCGAGCAGGGCGAGATCTATGGCCTGATCGGCCCGAACGGCGCGGGCAAGACCACGCTGTTCAACGTGCTCACCGGCCTGTACATCCCGGAAGAGGGCAGCTGCACCTTCAATGGCGAATCCATGTCCGGCAAGAAGCCGCATGAAGTCGCCTACGCGGGCCTGGCGCGCACCTTCCAGAACATCCGCCTGTTCGCCAACCTGAGCGCGATCGAGAACGTGATGATCGGCCGCCACATGCGCACCAAGTCGGGCGTGTTCGGCGCCGTGCTGCGCACGCGCGGCACGCGGGCCGAAGAGGCCGCCACCGAAGCGCGGGCGCAAGAGCTGCTGGACTATGTCGGCATCGGCCATCGCGCCAACGACGTGGCGCGTTCGTTGCCCTACGGCGACCAGCGGCGCCTGGAGATCGCGCGGGCCTTGGCCACCGATCCCAAGCTGCTGGCGCTGGACGAACCGGCGGCCGGCATGAACGCATCGGAAACCGTGGTGCTGCGCAAGCTGGTCGAGAAGATCCGCGCCGACGGCATCACCGTGCTGCTGATCGAGCACGACATGAAGCTCGTCATGGGCCTGTGCGACCGCGTGCTGGTGCTTGAATACGGCAAGGTGCTGTCCATGGGCAAACCCGCCCAGGTGCAGCGCGATCCCAAGGTCATCGAAGCGTATCTGGGCGCCGGCGCCGCGCAGGATCCGCAGATTCATCAGGAGCGCCCGGCATGACGGCAGCAGCATCCCAACCCCTGCTGGAATTGCGGGGCCTGCAGGTCTCATACGGCGGCATCCGCGCGGTGCGCGGCATCGACCTGCGCGTGGACGAAGGCGAGCTGGTCTGCCTGATCGGCGCCAACGGCGCCGGCAAGAGCACCACGCTGCGCGCCATTTGCGGACTGGTGCCGCTGGCGGGCGGCGAAGTGGTCTACGGCGGCCAGTCCGTCGGCGGCCAGAAGTCGCATGAGCTGGTGCGCCGCGGCCTGGTCATGGTGCCGGAAGGGCGCGGCATCTTCGGCCAGCTCACCATCGAGGAAAACCTGGCGATGGGGGCCTACATCCGTCGCGACGCGGCCCAGATCCGCCAGGACACCGATCGCGTCTTCACGCTGTTCCCGCGCCTGGCCGAGCGCCGCAAGCAGGCGGCCGGCACGCTGTCCGGAGGCGAGCAGCAGATGGTGGCGATGGGCCGCGCGATGATCGCGCGCCCCAAGCTGCTGTTGCTGGACGAGCCCTCGATGGGGCTGGCGCCGCTGATGGTGGAGAAGGTCTTCGAGGTGGTGCGCACCATCGCCAGCGAGGGCGTGACCATCCTGCTGATCGAGCAGAACGCGCGCCTGGCGCTGGAAAACAGCCATCGCGGCTACGTGATGGAATCGGGCGAGATCATCCTGTCCGGTCCTGCTGGCGACATGCTGCATGATCCCAAGGTGCGTGCGGCCTATCTGGGCGAGTCCGAGTAGGGCGCGGGCAGGATCCCGGGGGCAGGGCTTCGAGCTTGCAGATGTCAGGGTTCTTTAACCGCCAAGGCAGCCCTGCGCCATTCCGATGCTCGCCCCAATGGGGCTGCGCTTCGGATGGCTCCGGGCCACCTCGGCTGACAGTCGCCTAGTGCATTGGTTTCAGCCCCGTTCACGGGCAGATGCCGTGAGCCGGTGGCAGGGCGGAGGGATCCGAAGCGCAGCCCCACCGGGGCGAGCATCGGAATCCCGCAGTCCGGACGCCGGCGACTCAAGAACCCCGTCTCACAAAACCGAAGTGACAGGGCATCGAGCTTGTGGATGTCAGGGTTCTTTAACCGCCAAGGCAGCCCTGCGCCATTCCGATGCTCGCCCCAATGGGGCTGCGCTTCGGATGGCTCCGGGCCGCCTCGGCTGACAGTCGCCTAATGCATTGGTTTCAGCCCCCGTTCATGGGCAGATGCCGTAAGCCGGTGGCTGGACGGAGGGATCCGAAGCGCAGCCCCACCGGGGCGAGCATCGGAATCCCGCAGTCCGGATGCCGGCGACTCAAGAACCCCACCTCACAAAACCAAACGCCAGCAATCCAGCCCAAAATGTTCTAAACCGGCGCGCGTTCCCGGTCCACGGCCGTGACCACGCCGGCTTCGATCAAGGCGTCGATTTCTTGCTGGCCATAGCCGAACTCTCCCAGAATCGCGATGGTGTCCTCGCCCAGCCGCGGCGCCGCGCGGTGGTATTGAGCGGGCGTGGCCGACAGCTTCACGGGCATGCCTACGGTGCGCACCGTGCCCGCGACCGGGTGCTCCTGTTCCACCACCATGCCGCGCGCCAGCGTCTGGGGGTGCGACAGCGCTTGAGCGATGGAATGCACCGGACCCGCGGGCACGCCGGCATCGTCGAATACGTCCAGCCATTCCTCCGCGCTACGCGTCTTCAGAATGGCGGACATTTCCTCCACCAGCTGATCGCGGTTCTGCATGCGGTCGCGGTTGCGGGCATAGCGGGTATCCTCGGCCCATTCCGGCTTGCCCAGCGCCTGGGTGATGCGCTGCCAGTTCTTCTCGTTGGCGCCGCCGATGATGATCCAGTCGGTGGCGGTGGGAAAAGCCTGGTAGGGCGCGCTCAGCACGTGCGCCGATCCCGTGGGGCCGGGCGACACGCCGCTGCCGAAATAGATGGCGGCATGCCAGTACAGCTGCTGCAGGCTGGCTTCCAGCAATGACGTTTCGACGATCTGGCCTTCGCCGGTGCGCTGCTTGTGCTGATAGGCCGCCAGCACGCCGAAGGCCGCCAGCAGGCCGGCATTGATGTCCGCGACGGAGTTGCCGGTGCGTAACGGCGGCCCGCCAGGTTCGCCGGTGATCGCCATCAGGCCGGAGAAGCCCTGCGCCACCAGGTCGAAGCCGCCCTTGTCGGCATAGGGGCCGGTGGTGCCGTAGCCCGACACCGCGCAGTAGATCAGGCCGGGGTTCTCCTGGCGCAGCCGGTCGTAGCCCAGGCCCAGTTTTTCCATGGTGCCCTTGCGGAAGTTCTCGGTCACCACGTCGGCGTCGCGGATCATGCGCAGCAGCACCTTTTTGCCCTCGGGGTGCTTCAAGTCCAGCGCGATGGCGCGCTTGTTGCGGTTGAGCATGAGATAGGGCGCCGAGATGCCGTTGATCTGCGGGTCGCGGTACTGGCGCGAGTCGTCGCCGCCGTCGATCTTTTCGACCTTGATGACGTCGGCGCCCATGTCGGCCAGCATCATGCCGCAGGTCGGGCCGGCCATGATCTGCGACAGCTCGATCACGCGCATGCCGGCGAGCGCGCCGGCGGGGCGCGGGGTATCGCCCTGGGTATCGTTATGCATGAGTCCTCCTTGCAATGGGGTTCAGCGGGCGTTGAATTGCGGCTTGGCCTTGGCCAGGAAGGCCTGGTAGCCCGTGCGGAAATCCTCGGTGTCGAAACAGTCGAAGGCCTCGTCGCGATCTGCGTCGGTCAAGGCCTTGCCGTTCACCAGATTGCGGATGAACTTCTTGTGCCAGCGCGCCACCAGCGGCGCGCCGTCGGCGATGCGGCGGGCGGCGGCCTGGGCTTCGGAGGCGACCTGGCTGTCGGGCGCCACGCGCGTGACCACGCCCAGGCGCAGCGCTTCCCGCGCGTCGAAGATGGTGCCTTCCAGCAGCACCTGCAGCGCGGCGGTCGGACCCACCAGGCGCACCAGCGGCGCCAGTTCCGAGTACGACATCACCAGCCCCAGGTTCTTGATGGGCACGCCGAAGCGCGAGCTCTCGCCGCAGATGCGGATATCGGCCAGGCTGGCGATCTCCAGTCCGCCGCCCACGCAGATGCCGTGTATCTGCGCCACCACCGGATGGCGGCAATTGCCGATGGCTTCTATGGTCCGGCGCATCACGGCGCCGTATTCGATGGCCTGGCGCTTGTTGCTGCGCGCGGTCTCGAATTCGCTGATGTCGTTGCCCGGAGAGAAGGCCTTCTCGCCCGCGCCGCGCAGCAGCACGCAGCGCACGCTGTCGTCGGCGTCCAGCTCCAGGAAGGCGTCGCCCAGCAGCCGCCAGCTGTCTATGGTGAAGGCGTTGAGCTTTTCAGGGCGGTTCAGCACCACGGTCGCGATGTCGCCGTCGCGCTGGCACAGGATGGGGGATGCGTCGGAAGTGGGGGTAGCGCTCATGGTGTTCCTTTGCGTGGGCGGGGGCGCACCCCCGCCGGTTTGCTGCGGGCTTACTGCTTGGTCAGGCCCAGGCTGGCGGTGAGCTTGCCGTACTTGCTCCATTCGTCCTGCACATAGCTGGCAAAGGCCGCGGGGGTGGCCGGGCCGCCGCCCAGTTCCATGCCCTGGTCGGCCAGCTTGGCCTTGATCTCGGGATCGGCCAGCGTCTGGCTGAGCGCCTGGTCGAGCTTGTCCAGCACCGGCTTGGGCAGCTTGGCCGGCGCCAGTACCGCGTACCACTGCACGATGTCCAGGCCCTTGATGCCAGACTCGGCCAGCGTCGGCACGTCGGGCAGGCGCTTGCTGCGTTCGGTGCTGGTCACGGCCAGCGGGCGCAGCTTGCCGGCCTGGATCTGGTTGATGGCGCCGGGCAGGGTGTCGAAGTTCATGTCCACGCTGCCGCCCAGCAGATCGGTCATGGCCTGGCCGCTGCCCTTGTACGGCACATGCTCCATGCTGACGCCCGCGATCTGCGAGAAGCGCGCGGCGCTCAGGTGCTGCGGGCTGCCCATGCCGGAAGACGCATAGGTCAGCTGCTTGGGTTTGGCGCGGGCGTCGTCCACCAGGTTCTGCACGCTGGCGTAGCTGTGCTTGGCCGGATTCACCACCAGCACGTTGGGTACCGATCCGATGTAGCGCACCGGCGTGAAGTCCTTGATCGGGTCGACGTTGGACTGCACCACATAGGGCGCGGCGACGGTCGACTGCATGTTGGCGAGCAGCAGGGTGTAGCCGTCCGGATCGGCCTTGGCCACGAAGTCGGCCGCGATCAGTCCCGAAGCGCCGGGTTTGTTCTCGACCACGACCTGCTGGCCCAGCAACGCCGAAAGGCGGGCGGACAGGATGCGCGCAGACACGTCGGTGCCGCCGCCGGGCACGAAGCCGACGATCAGGCGTACCGGCCGTTCCGGCCATTTGGATGCGTCCTGCGCCAGGGCGGGACTGGCGGCGGCCAGGCCGGCGGTCAGCGCCAGGGCGCCGGCGCAGGCGCGAGCGTGCTTGTGCATGTGGGTCTCCTTTGGTGGTTGTCAGCCTGCCCGCGTGTTGCTTGCTCTATGATGGGGTCAGGTTGGTATGCCTTTGGTGTTTGGTATACCAGATACAAAAATAGTCGAATTAGCGAGTGGCAACAACTCATGGCTAACCCTGAAGTTATGGACCAGTCCGTCCCCGATTTGGCCATCCATCACCCGACGCTGCCGGCCGTGGTGGCAGAAAAACTGCGGCAGCTGATCATTGACGGCACCTTCAAGCCGGGCACCTGGCTGAACGAGCGGGACCTGTGCGATCAGCTCAAGATTTCACGCACGCCGCTGCGCGAGGCCTACCGCATGCTGGCTTCCGACGGCCTGGTGACCCTGCAGCCCAAGCGCGGCGCGATGGTGATCGAGCTGTCGACGGACGACGTCGAGAACATCTTCGACGTGCTGTCGGTGCTGGAGGGGCTGGCGGTGCGCAGCGCCGCCGAGCGCGCGACGGACGCGGAACTGGCGCATATCGCGCAACTGCACGCGCAGATGCTGCAAGGGTATGAACAGCGCGATATCCGCGCGTATTTCGCGGCCAGCATGGGCACGCATATCGCCATCAACCGGGCGGCGCACAACCCGGCGCTGACGCATTCCTACGATCGCTTGAACCTGCAGGTGCAGGCGCTGCGCTACAAGTCGAATTTCGATATCGACGAATGGACGGCGGCGGTGGCCGACCACGAGGCCTTTGTGCAGGCGCTGATGCAGCGCGACGGCGAGCTTGCGGAGTCGCTCATCCGCAAGCATGTGGGCAGCAAGAAGACCTACAACTTGCGCGGACGCGCGGGCGGGGCATCCAAGGCTTGAAGAGTTCTGTCATCGACGCGGACAGCGCGGGCCCAGAACTCGGCTGTCCGACTGCGGGCGCATTCAGGCTGGCTGCGCCACCACGCGCTTCCTGCCTATCATCAGTGCGATGACGGCGGCGATCAGGCCCGTCATGCCGGAGATGACGAAGGCCATCAGGTAGCTGCCCTGCGCTTCGCGCACGGCGCCCGCCATCCAGGCGGCGCTGGCCGCACCCAGCTGGTGGCCGGCGACGATCCAGCCGAACACGATGGAAGCGTCGCGCTCGCCGAAGGCTTCGGTCGTCAGGCGCAGCGTGGGCGGCACCGTGGCGATCCAGTCCAGCCCAAAGAAGATGGCGAAGATCGACAGGCTGTAGAACGAGAAGTCGGAATAGGGCAGGTAGATCAGCGACAGTCCGCGCAGGCCGTAGTAGACGAACAGCAGCTTGCGGGGATCGTAGCGGTCGGTGAGCCAGCCGGACGCCGTGGTGCCGATCAGGTCGAAGATGCCCATCAACGCCAAGAGGCCCGCGGCCTGCACTTCGGGCATGCCGTGGTCGCCGCAAAGCGCGATCAGGTGCGTGCCGACCAGGCCGTTGGTGGTGAAACCGCAAACGAAAAAGGTCGCGAACAGGAACCAGAAGGTGCGGGTGCGCGAGGCCCGCGCCAGCGCGCCGAAGGTGGCCGCCAGCATGCCGGTGCGCGGCGCGGCAGGCGCGGGCGGCGCATGCGGATCGCTGCCGAAGGGGACCAGCCCGACGCTGGACGGGCGGTCCGGCACCAGCCACCAGGCCAGCGGCACCAGCGCCGCCGCCGCGGCCGCGACCGTCCACACCACGCGCGTCCAGTCGCCCGACGAGGCTAGCGCCGCCAGCACCGGCAGGAACACCAGCGTGCCGGTGGCGGAACTGGCGGTCAGCAGGCCCATCATTACGCCGCGGTGCTTGGTGAACCAGCGGTTGACGACGGTGGCGCCCAGCACCACGGCGACCGCGCCGGACCCCAGGCCCGAGAACACGCCCCAGGTCAGCAGCAGATGCCAGGACTGGGTCATGAAGGCGCTGGCCGCGCTGGATGCGGCCATCAGCATCAGCGCGCCGATCAGCACGCGCCGCAAGCCGAAACGCTCCATCGCGGCGGCCGCGAACGGCCCGACCATGCCATACAGGAAGATGCCGACCGCGGCGGCCAGCGAAATGGTGCTGCGGCTCCAGCCGAAGGTCTCCTCCAGAGGCACCAGCAACACGCTGGGCGAGGAACGCAGGCCGGCTGAAACCAGCAAGGACAGGAAAATGACCGCGACGACGACGAAAGCGTACTTCTGGCCGGCGCGCCGGAAAGGGACGGGAGGGTGGGCTATACTCATGTTACTGACCGGTACGTAATGGAGTTTGCGAATAGTACGTACCGGTCAGTAACATAGTCAAGCAGTTTTTCGCCGTATCCGCCAACCGGAAAAGGAGCCCATTCATGGCCAGCAAAACCTCTGCCGCCGACCGGCCCGCATCCAAGCCGCCGCTGGCGGCCGAGCGCATCCGCAAGACTGCGCGGGAAATGTTCTACCGGGACGGGATACGGGCAGTGGGCGTGGACGCCATCGTCAACGAGGCGGGCGTGACCAAACCCAGCCTGTACCGCAGCTTTTCGTCCAAGGACGAGCTGGCGGCGGCCTATCTGCGCGACTACGACGCGGAGTTCTGGGCGCGCTTCGACGCGGCCTGCGCGGCGCATCCGGGCGACCCGCGGGCCCAGATCCTGGCCTACCTGACCGGTCTGGGCGTGCGCGCGGTGCAGAACGGCTACCGCGGCTGCGGCCTGACGAACGCGGCGGTGGAATACCCCGAAGCCGGTCATCCCGCCCGCGCCGTGGCAGTGGAACACAAGGCCGAACTGCGGCGGCGCCTGGCCGCCATGGCGGCGGAAATGGGGGCGGCCGATCCCGACGCGCTGGGCGATGGCCTGTTGCTGTTGTTCGAGGGGGCCTTTGTTTCCAGCCAGCTATTTGGCGAAGGCGGGCCCGCCGGCCGGGTCGCGCAGATGGCGGACATGCTGATCCAGGCGCATCTTGCGCAGCGCTGATCGGGCGCCCGGGAAAGGGCGGCACAAGAAAGGTGCGGGCAGCAGTGCACATGTGCACCATTTTTGGTGTTTGTCCCCATTGCGCAACGCACAAAAAAATGCTTAAGAAATTTATTGCGGCGCAGCAAGCACAGGTCTAAGATGGACTCGTGTTGTTCCACATCGCTTTCTCAAGGAGAGAACCATGAGCGATACCGCGCTGAAGAATGCCCGCATGTCGGATGAGCTGGAACGTACCCTGATCCATGACGCGATCATCGCGGAAAGCCTGTCCGGCCACGCTTCCGGTTCGCGCTGGCTGCGCCTGAAAGTGCGCCTGGCCGCCTTCGGCGGCGCCGTCGGCGAGGTGTTGCACGACATGGACGCCGGCCGTCGCCAGCACCCCGTGGTCTCCGCCTACCACTGAGCCCGAAAGCGGGTACGAGAAAAACGCCAGCATTGCTGGCGTTTTTTTATGCTTGGCTATCCCTGGGGATCAGACCAGCATGTCAGCCACCAGATAGCCATCCAGCAGCAGGATGCCGAGCGTGGCCGCAACCGCCGCCCAGGCCCAGGCGCCGCGCAGCACGTACCTGCCCATCAGGCTCTTGCGGCAGGCCAGCAGCACCAGCGGCCCCAGCGCGAAGGGCAGGGCCAGGCTCAGGATGACCTGGCTCAGCACCAGCAGGCCGTCCGGATCCTGGCCGCCGGTGAACGCCAGCAGGCCAACGGCGGCCGCGCCCGCCACCAGCCGCGTCGCCAGGGCGCGGCGGCGGTCCGACCAGCCGCTACGCACCTGGAAGCCGCGGGACAGGATGCGTCCGGCCAGCACGCCGGTAATGGTGGAGCTTTGTCCCGCGGCATACAGCGCCACGGCGAACACGATGGCCGCGCCGATGCCCAGGGTCTGGGCGATCACGGCATGCGCGTCGTCCAGGCTGGAAACGATGATGCCCGAGCCCGACAGCGAGGCGGCGGCGACGATCATGATGGCGGCGTTGATCAGCATGGCCAGGCCCAGCGATACGACGGTGTCGTTGCGCGCCACGCGCATGGCCAGGTCGCGGGCGGCCGGCGGCAATTGCTGCGCCCGTTGCGCGAGCGAGCCGGAATGCAGGTACAGGTTATGCGGCATCAGGGTCGCGCCCAGGATCCCCAGCGCGATCAGGAAGGCCTGCGGGTCGCGCAGCGCGCGGCCGGTCTGCGTGATCCCGTGCGCCACCTCCGTCCAGGCCGGGTTGGCCTTGAACAGCAGGAACACGAAGGACATCGCCACCACCGACAGCAGCAGCGCGATGAAGCGCTCATGCTTGTCGGCGTTGCCGCGTGTCAGCGCCAGCACGGCGAAAGTACCGACGCCGGTCACCGCGACGCCCGCGATCAGCGGCAGCCCGAAGAGCAGGCGCAGCGCGATCGCGCCGCCGATGAGTTCTGCCAGGGCGGTCGCCAGGATCGCCGCCTCGCCGGCCAGCCAGGCGGCCTTGGCCACGCGCGGCGACAGGTGGCGGGCCGTCAGCGTGGCCAGGTCCTGTCCGGTGGCCAGCGCCAGGCGCGACACCAGGATCTGGAAGCCCAGCGCCAGCAGGGCCGAGCTGACGACGACCAGCAGCAACCCGTAGCCGAAGCCGCTGCCGCCCGCGATGTCGGTGGCCCAGTTGCCCGGATCGATATAGCCCACGGCCACCAGGATGCCGGGGCCGGCGATGCGGCGCAGGCCCGCCGATACCTGGACGTCCTGTGCCAGCGCGGTCCTGCCGCCGGAAATCGCGTAGATGAATTGGCCCATGCTCACTCCTGAGAATGATTCTCATCATCCTCTTGGGGAAAGCGGTCGTCAAATTGATTTTGGGCAAGCAGGGGATAGGGCGGCCCAATGGATCCCGTGGCGCCGCCCTTGGTGGACGGGCCACGGGTCGGGAGGGGATCAGGACTTGAGCTTGGCGTCCATGGAGATCTTGGCGTTCAGCACCTTGGACACGGGGCATCCTTTTTCCGCCTTGCGGGCCGCGTCCTCGAAGGCCTGGGCGCTGGCGCCGGGGATGACGGCTTCCACGGTCAGGTGCACGGCGGTGATGGCAAAGCCGCCGTCCACCTTGTCCAGCGTGACCTCGGCCTTGGTGTCCAGGCTTTGCGCCACCATGCCTGCTTCGGACAGGATGTTGGACAGGGCCATGGTGAAGCAGCCTGCATGCGCCGCGCCCAGCAGTTCCTCGGGATTGGTGCCCGGGGTGTCGCCGAAACGGGTGTTAAAGCCGTAGGCTTGTTGCTTGAGCGCGCCGCTCTGCGTGGAGATCGTGCCCTTGCCGGTCTTCAGATCGCCCGACCAGTGGGCGCTTGCGGTTTTCTTCATGCGTGACTCCTGTAGAAGGGCCGCGCCCGTCGCGTGCGCGGCCGGTGTGGGAGGGCGCGGGCCGCCAGCTGGGGCGGGGCGCTTTGCCTGAGATGGCATGGACGATGATACGGCGGACGCATGCGTCAGGCGCGGAAAGCGTCTGCGCGCAACGGCAAGCCGATGTAACCGCAGGCCCGCTTTCTTGATCCGGGTCGCAAGGCGGCGCTCACCCATCAGGCAAAATACAGGCATCTGCTCAAACCTCGCCGAGAACTGCTGTCATGTCTTACAAGCTCGTCCGCTACGCCTGCGCCATCGCGCTGGCCGTCCCCGCCTTGTCCGCCCAGGCTGAAATCGTCATCGGCGTGGACGTGTCCACCACCGGTCCGGCCGCCGCCATCGGCATCCAGACCAATAACGCGATCCGCTTGTGGCCGGCCACGCTGGGCGGCGAGCCGGCCCGCTACGTGGTGTTGGACGACGGCACCGACGTCAGCCGCGCGGTGAAGAACATGCGCAAGCTGACCTCGGAAGACAAGGTCGACGCCATCGTCGGCCCCAACACCACGGCCGCCGCGCTGGCTGGCCTGGACGTGTTGGCCGAAACCGGCACGCCCATGATCGCGCTGGCCGCCTCCAGCGTCATCGTCGAACCGCTGTCGGATCCGAAACGCGCCTGGGCCTTCAAGATGCCGCAGAACGATTCGCTGATGGCTACCGCCCTGGTGGCGGACATGAAGAAGAAGGGCCTGAAGAACGTGGCCTTCATCGGCTTCGCGGATTCCTACGGCGACAGCTGGTGGAAGGAGTTCACGGCGGCTGCCGGGACCGACCTGAAGATCGTGGCGCAGGAACGCTTCCAGCGCACCGACGCCTCCGTGGTCGGCCAGGTGCTGAAGGTCATCGCCGCCAAGCCGGACGCCGTGCTGATCGCCGGCGCCGGCACGCCGTCGGCCCTGCCGCAGAAGACGCTGCTGGAACGCGGCTACACCGGCGCCATCTACCAGACGCACGGCATCGGCACGCTGGAATTCCTGCAGGTCGGCGGCGCGGATGTGGAGGGCACCTTGTTCCCCACCGGCCCCGGCGTGGTGGCGCGCGAACTGCCCGACGACAACCCGGTCAAGAAGGTGGCGGTGGCCTTCGCCGACAAGTACGAAGCGCGCTACGGCGCCAACACGCTGACCCAGTTCGCGGGCGACGCCTATGGCGCCTGGATGCTGCTGGACTCGGCGGTGGCGCGCGCGCTGAAATCCGGCGCCAAGCCCGGCACCCCGGAGTTCCGCGCGGCCTTGCGCGACGCGCTGGAAAACACGCGCGACCTGGTCGTGCCCAATGGTGTGCTCAACATCACCAAGGACAATCACCAGGGCTTCGACGAGCGCGCCCGCGTCATGGGCATCGTCAGGAACGGCCGTTTTTCCTACGCGGAATAAGTAGGGACATATATCTCTGCCATTCGTAACTTGTCCTGACCTCCCATAGGGAGATGGCGCAAAAAGCAGGCTGCGGCCTGCTTTTTTTCGGACACATCATTCGTGTAGAAATCATTTAATAGCGTATCATTTTTAGTGAATCCATATACCTCGAAATAAATACAGGAGAAACTGCCATGAGCCTTATCCGATCCAGACGCATGCTGGCCGCCTTGAGCCTGGGAGTACTGGCGGCATGTTCCGACTCGGGATCCGACAAGGCTGCGCCGGCGGCGAGCGCGCCCGCCGCCGCGTCCACCCTGGAAGCCGCCAAGGCTGCCGGCAAGATACGCATCGGCTACGCCAACGAAGCGCCGTTCGCGTTCATGGACAGCAAGGAGGGCAAGGTCACCGGCGAATCGGTGGAGATCGCGCGGGTGGTGCTCAAGCGCATGGGCATCAACGAAGTGGAGGGCGTGCTGACCGAGTTCGGCTCGCTCATTCCGGGCCTGCAGGCCAAGCGTTTCGACATCATCGCCGCGGGCATGTACGTCACGCCCGAACGTTGCCAGCAGGTGGCGTTCTCGGACCCCACTTATGGCGTGGGCCAGTCCTTCCTGGTCAAGCAGGGCAATCCCAAGAACCTGCACAGCTACGAAGACGTGATGAAGAATCCCGACGCCAAGCTGGGCGTGGTGGTGGGCGCGATCGAAGCGGAATACGCCTCCAAGATCAAGGTGCCGCCCGCCCAGGTGGTGGTGTTCCCGGATGCGGTCAGCGCGCTGTCCGGCGTGCAGGCGGGGCGCGCCGACGCCTATGCGGCCACGGCGCTCACGGTCAACGACCTGATGGGTAAGACCAGCGCGGCCAGCGGCCTGGAGAAGGCCGATCGGTTCAAGGACCCGGTCATCGACGGCAAGGACGTGCGCGGCTACGGCGCCTACGCGTTCCGCAGCGACGACAAGGCGTTTGCCGATGCCTTCAACGCCGAACTGGCCAAGTTCATCGGCACCGAAGAACACCAGAAACTCGTGACGCCTTTCGGCTTCACCGCGCAGGAACTGCCCAAGGGGGTCACGGCCGCCAAGCTGTGCGCCGGCCAGTAAGGGGGCGCGCATGCGGTTGATATCCGAGCATTTCGCCGAACTGGCGCCGCCGCTCCTGCAGGGGCTGGCGGTGACCCTGGAGATCATGGCCGGCGCCGTGGTGCTCGCCGTTCCGCTGGCGCTGGCCGCGGGCATCGGGCGCCTGTCGTCCCTGCGCCCGCTGCGCTGGATCGCGGCGGTCTACGTCGAGGTATTTCGCGGCACCTCGGCCCTGGTGCAGCTGTTCTGGTTCTACTTCGTGCTGCCGCTGTTCGGCGTGCAGCTGCCGGCCATGCTGGTGGGCATCGTGGTGCTGGCCTTGAACGCCGGCGCCTATGGCGCGGAAGTGGTGCGCGGCGCGATCCGAGCGGTGCCGCCAGGGCAGCGCGAAGCCGGCATCGCGCTGAACCTGACGCGCGGCCAGATCATGCGCCGCATCGTGGTGCCGCAGGCCGTGCCGGCCATGCTGCCGCCGGCCGGCAACCTGCTGATCGAGCTGCTGAAGAACACCGCGCTGGTGTCCCTCATCACCATCACCGACCTGACCTTCCGCGGCCAGCTGCTGCGCAGCGAGACCCTGCGCACCACCGAGATCTTCACCTTGATGCTGCTGATGTACTTCGCGGTGGCCCTGTTGATCACGGGCGGCGTGCGTCTGCTGGAACGCAAGGTGCGCGTGCGATGAAGCCGGTATTCGATTGGTCCTTCGCGCTGGAGATCCTGCCCACGCTGGGCTCCGCGCTGCTCATCACGATCCAGGCCACGGTGCTGGGCATGCTGGTGGCCGTCACGCTGGGCCTGGCGCTGGCCCTGCTGCGGCGTTCGCGCTTGCGCATCGTGTCCCTGCCCACGGCCTTCGTGATCGAGTTCGTGCGCAGCACGCCCCTGCTGGTGCAGATGTACTTCCTGTTCTACGTGCTGCCGCTGACCGGCGTGCGGATGTCGCCGCTGGCCACCGGCATCACCGCGTTGGGCCTGCACTACGCGACCTATTGCGCCGAGGTCTACCGCGCCGGCATCGAAGCCGTGCCGCGCGGCCAATGGGAGGCCGCCACCGCGCTGAACATGTCGCGCTGGCGCACGGCGGTGGGCGTGGTGCTGCCGCAGGCGATTCCGCCGGTGGTGCCGGCGCTGGGCAATTACCTGGTGGCCATGTTCAAGGACACGCCGCTCTTGTCGGCGATCACCGTGGTGGAACTGCTGCAGCAGAGCAAGATGATCGGCTCTGCCACCTTCCGCTACACCGAGCCCCTGACACTGGTGGGCCTGCTGTTCCTGGCGCTGAGCCTGGCGGCGGCCTGGGGCGTGCGCGGCCTGGAGGCCCGCCTGCAACGATATGGAGGAAAAAGATGAGCGCCAGCATAAGCATCAAGAACCTGCGCAAGCAGTACGGCGAACTGGAGGTGCTGCGCGGCATCAACCTGGAGATACCGTCGGGCCAGACCGTGGCCGTGATCGGCCCCTCGGGTTCGGGCAAGTCGACGCTGCTGCGCGTGCTGATGACGCTGGACCGGCCCACCAGCGGCGATATCGAGATCGACGGCGTGCCCATGTGGACCGACGCGCAAGGCCGTTCTGTCGGCCCCAACTCGGAGCACCTGCGCAAGGTGCGCGGCAAGATCGGCATGGTGTTCCAGCACTTCAACCTGTTCCCGCACATGACGGCGCTGGCCAATGCCATGGAAGCGCCGCTGCATGTGCGGGGCATGCCTCGCGCCCAGGCGCGCGAACAGGCCGTGGAGTACCTGGAAATGGTCGGCCTGGGCGACAAGCTGGATGTCTATCCGGCGCAGTTGTCGGGCGGGCAGAAGCAGCGCGTGGGCATCGCCCGCGCGCTGGCCATGTGCCCCCACATCATGCTGTTCGACGAGGTGACGTCGGCGCTGGACCCGGAACTGGTCGGCGGCATCCTGCAGATCCTGCGCGACCTGTCGGCCCGGCGCAGCATGACGATGATCATCGTCACCCACCAGATGAAGTTCGCCGAACGCAGCTCGGACCGGACCCTGTTCTTCGACCAGGGCAACATCGTCGAGGACGCCGAATCGTCGGTGCTGTTCAGCCAGCCCAAGGAGCCGCGCACGCGCCAGTTCCTGGACTCGGTGATCGAAGGGCAGTAGCGCATCGCTTGCGGACGCGCCTTGACCCCGCCCGGGGCTGCGGTATTCAGGCTCCCGGACGGGCCGGGGCGCTATGCTGTCGCATCCCACGCCCCGGAGGCTCCAGCATGTCCCTGCTTTTCAGTCCCACGTCCATCGGCCAGCTGGAACTGGCCAACCGCATCGTCATTGCGCCCATGTGCGAGTACTCGGCTGAAGACGGCCTGGCGACCGACTGGCACATGATCCACCTGGGGCACCTGGCCTTGTCCGGCGCCGCGCTGCTGTTCGTGGAGGCCACCGCCGTGGAGCCAGACGGCCGCATCACCCCGGGAGACCTGGGCCTGTGGTCCGACGAAACCGAGGCGGCCATCGGCCGCGTCGTCGCCGCCATCCGCCGCTACGCGCCCATCAAGCTGGGCATACAGCTGGGCCACGCGGGCCGCAAGGCGTCCAGCGAAGCGCCCTGGAACGGCGGCCAACTGGTGCCGCCCGAGTCCGGCGGCTGGCAAGGCTGGGCGCCTTCGGCCGTGCCGCACAACGCGTCGGAACCGCCGCCCCACGCGCTGGACGCGGCGGGCCTGGCGCGCGTGCGCGACGCCTTCGTGGCCAGCGCCCGGCGCGCCGTGCGGCTGGGCTTCGACGCGATCGAGCTGCATGCCGCGCACGGCTATCTGCTGCACCAGTTCCTGTCGCCGCTGTCCAACCGGCGCGACGACGCCTACGGCGGTTCGCTCGAGAACCGCATGCGCTTTCCGCTGGAAGTCTTCCAGGCGCTGCGCGAGGCCATTCCGCCGTCGGTGACGCTGGGTGTGCGCGTGTCGGCCACCGACTGGGTCGAAGGCGGCTGGGACCTGGAACAGACGCTGGTCCTGGCGCAAGCCCTGAAGGAGCGCGGCTGTGAATTCATCGACGTCTCCAGCGGCGGCGTCTCGTCCCAGCAGAAGATACCCGTGGGTCCGAATTACCAGGTGCCGTTCGCAGACGAAATCAAGCGCAAGGTGGGCATGCCGACCATCACGGTAGGCCTGATCACCGAGGCGCAGCAGGCCGAAGACATTCTCCAGGGCGGCCAGGCCGACATGGTCGCGCTGGCGCGCGGCATGCTGTACGACCCGCGCTGGCCCTGGCACGCCGCCGCGCAACTGGGCGGCCAGGTCAGCGCGCCGCGCCAGTACTGGCGCTCGCAGCCGCGTGAGCAGAAGGCGCTGTTTGGCGAGACGCGCTTCGGACAACGGTGAGCGGGATGGGCGCAGCGCGCCGTCAGCGCCGAAAAGAGGCTGCCATAGGCCGCCGCGCTTGACCCATCACGGCCGTTTTCCTTCGTAGGCGTTTTGCAGCAGCGCCCGCAAGGCCTCGCGTTCCAGCGGGCGCGGATTGGGGTAGGGTGTCTGCATGGCGATGTCGCAGGCGCGGTCCAGGTCTTCCTGGCGCATGCCGATGTCGCGCAATGCCGTGGGCGCGCCCAGCGTGCTGGCCAGATCGAATACGCCCGCCGCGGCAGCCGGCGCGCCCAGCGCCGCCGCGATGCGCTCCATGGCCCGGGGCGCGGCCGCGGCGTTGTAGGCCAGGGCTTGCGGCAGCACCACGGTGTGGACTTCCGCGTGCGGCAGGTTGAAGCTGCCGCCCAGCGTATGGCAGAGCTTGTGATGCAGCGCCATGCCCACGCTGCCCAGCACCGTGCCGCACAGCCAGGCGCCGTAGAGCGCGTCGCTGCGCGCCTGCAGCAGTTCCGCGCCTTGGGAGCCTGCGTGGATGGCGGGCAGCGCCTGCGCCAGCGCGCGTATGCCTTCCTGCGCCATCAGGTCCATGATCGGATTGCCGTCTTGCGCGTAGAGGCCCTCTGCCGCATGGGCGATGGCATTGATGCCGCTGGTCACGCTCATCGATACCGGCAGCGACAGGCTGAGCTCGGGGTCGTACACCACGCTGCGCGGCAGCACCCGGTCGTCCTTGCCGGTCTTTTTGAGGCCGCTCTCGGTGAGGCCGTAGATCGGCGTCATCTCCGAGCCCGCATAGGTCGTGGGGACGGCAATGACCGGCAGCCCGGAATCCAGCGCGATGGCCTTGCCCAGGCCGATGGTGGAGCCGCCGCCCACCGCTACCGCGCAATCGGCGCCCAGCTTGCGCGCCGCCTCCCGCGCCTGGCGCGCGATTTCGATCGGCACGTGCATCACGGCCTGGTCGAAGATGCCAGCCACCCGCGCCTCGCCCAGCAGCGCCGCGACCCGTTCGGCCTGCGCGCGTTGCGGCGGCGTGCAGAGTACCAGCGCGCGCCGCAGTCCCAGCGCATCGAGTTCGGCCGCCAGGCCGCCCAGGCTGCCCGGTCCGAAGACCACGCGCTGGGCGCGGCTGGCGTAGATGAAGGAGTGCATGGCGTTCCCCGTCTGCATGTCGGTCATTGTGCAACGATTCCGCGGCGCTTGATGAGCTCGCCCCAGCGCTGGGACTCGGCCTGCACCAGCCGGTTCATGTCGTCGCGGCCGCCGGCCACCACTTCGAAGCCGGATTCGGTGATGCGTCCGGCCACGGCCGGATCGCGCAGCGCGGCGATGGTGGCGTCGGCCAGCTTGTCCAGCGTCGCCGCCGGCGTCTGCGCGGGCGCCACCATGCCCACCCAGGAATAGATCTCGAAGCCCGGATAGCTTTCGGCGATGGCGGGCACGTCCGGCAGGGCCGCGACGCGCTTGGGCGCGGTCACGGCCAGCGCGCGCAGCTTGCCGCTCTGGATGTGGGGCAGCACCAGCGGCAGGCTGGCGATGATGGACTCCACATGTCCGCCCATCAAGTCCGACACGGCCGGGCCGCCGCCACGGTAGGGCGTATGGATGCCGCTGGTGCCGGCAGCCTGGTGGAACATTTCGGCCGCCAGATGGTTGGAGCTGCCCGCGCCGACCGAGGCGTAGGACACGCTGCCCTTCTTGCCGGCCGCGACATAGTCGGCGAGCGTCTGATAGGGGCCATTGCCCGTCACGGCCAGCACCATGGGCGAGCGCACCATGTAAGACACGCCGGTCAGGTCGCGCGCCGTGTCGTAGGATAGTTTGGGGTAGATGTGCTGCTCGGTGGCGTAGGAATCGAACACCATTTCCACTGTGTAGCCGTCAGGCGCGGACTTGGCCACCAGCGCCGTGCCTATGGTGCCGCCGGCGCCGCCGCGGTTGTCGATGACCACCGTCTGGCCCAGCTTGTCCTGCAGCGCCTGCTGCACCTGGCGCGCCACCCGGTCCACGGTGCCGCCCGCGGCGAAGGGGACCACCACCGTCACCGGCTTGCTGGGATAGGAATCCGCCTGCGCGGGCAGGGCGGCGGCCCAGGCGCCTGCGGCAAGGGCGGCGCTGGCCAGCAGGGCGCGGTGCGAACGGCGGGGGGCGGTAGTCGGGGGCATGCGTGTCTCCAGGGCTTGTCGTCGTTGTAGTCGGCCGTTTATCTTTGTCAAAATTGCCAAAATGCGGCCATGCACGCTATCGTAATTGCCAAACCTCCCAGGAAAGCTGGCGTCCTACGCCAAAGCCTTTTGCGCTGCACGCACAAATGAAAACCGTCAAATTCGCCGAGAGCCTGTCCATCTTTGTCGACGTCGCCCGCGCCCAGAGCTTTTCCGAGGTGGCCCGCCGCCGCGGCATGGTCGCCTCGTCCGTGGCGCGGCAGATCGGCGCGCTGGAATCCGAGCTCAAGGTGCCGCTGTTCGTGCGCTCGACCCGCGCGCTGATGCCCACCGAGGCCGGCGAGGTGCTGTACGAGCGCGCCGTGAAGATCCTGCACGACATGACCGAGGCGCGCTCCGAAGTCATTTCGCTGGAGCAGACCGTGCAGGGCTTGTTGCGGGTCAGCTGCCTGCCGGCGTTCGCGCGGCGCTACGTGGTGCCCATGCTGCAGCAGCTGGGTGAGCGCCATCCGCAATTGCAGGTGGAGCTGGAACTGACCGAGCGCGTGGTGGATCCGGTGGTCGAACGCATGGACGTGGTGGTGCGGGTGGGGCAGCAGCCCGACAGCAGCCTGATCGGGCAGCGCATCGGCAGCCACCGTTATCTGATCTGCGCCGCGCCCTCATACCTGGAACGCCACGGCGTGCCGCGCACGCTGGCGGACCTGTCGCGCCATCGCCTTATCGACCGGCGCCACAGCACCAGCGTGCGCGGCTGGCGCGAGCTGGGGGATGGCCAATGGGCGCGGGACGCCAGGTTCGTCCTGGAATGCGACGACTGCGACGCGCGCCGGTTCGCGGCGCTGGAAGGGCTGGGCATCGCGCTCATGCCCAACTGGTCCGCGGGGGTGGACCTGGGCGCGGGCCGGCTGGTGCAGCTGACGTTGCAGGACGCCAGCCCGCCGCCCGAAAGCGGCATCTACCTGCTGCGCGCCATGCCGCGCGCCAACGCGCGCATCCGCGCCTTCACCGAGCAGTTGCGGCGGCAGATCGGCTCGCCTTCCGTCTGGGATGCCGCCATCGAGGCTGCGCGCGCGGCCTGACGATCGCGCAGCCTACCTGGCATCGTGGAAGATGATGCCCAGCGTGTGCCGCTCGCCCTTGCGCAGCCGGCTGACTCCGTGCCGCAGATTCGCGCGGTAATAGCCGCGCGCCGACCGCACAGGCCTGTGGTTGACGGCAAGCACCACGGCATCGCCTTGCCGCAAGGGCACCACGTCGGCCCGGCCGGGCTGCTTGGGATTGCTCTCGGCCAGCAGCAGCTCGCCGCCTTCGAAATCGCGTCCCGGCTCGTTGAGCAGGAAGATGGCCTGGAATGGAAAGACGTGGTCGCCGTACAGGTCCTGGTGCAGGCAGCAGTAGTCGCCCGCCTGGTAGCGCAGCAGCAGCGGCGTGGGCCGGCGCTGTCCGGCGGCGTGGCAGATCTCCCGGAATTCGTCATGCGTCGCCGGAAAGCGCGCTTCGAGGCGCATGGCGGCATGCCATCGGTTGGCGATGGGCGCCAGGCGCGGATAGAGCGACTGCCGCAAGCCCGCGACGATATCGGGCAGCGGATAGCTGAAGTACTTGTACTCGCCGCGGCCGAACGCATGGCGTTCCATCACGATGCGGCTGCGAAAGCGCGCTTGCTCGCCGTAGCCGGCCGCAAGCGCCTCGCACTGGGCCTGCGTCAGCAGCCCCGGCAGCACGGCGTAGCCATCGCGGCCGAGATCGTCTTCGACAGCCTGCCAGTCCGCATCCGCAATCCGGGTTTCAGGCAGGTCGTGCAGCATGGTCGATGTGGGCATGGCTTGGGCTGGCATCAGGGCGCATCGTGGAAAAACAGTTCAAGGCCGATGCGGACTCCTTTGCGCACGCGGCTGACGGCATGCTTGAAGTTGACGCGGTAGTAACCCTTGGAACCGTGAAAGGGGCGTTCCCCCGTGGCGATGATGGCGACATCGCCGCAAGCTAGCGGCGCCACCAGCGGACGCGATTGCATGCGCGGGCGCTGCTCCGTCATCACGAACTCGCCGCCCTGGAATCCGTCTCCCGGTTCGGACAGGAGCGCGACCACCTGCATGGGGAAGACCTGCAAGCCTTCAGTGCGCTGGTGCAGTGCCATGTAGTCTTCGACGCCGAGCCGGCTCAGGTGCGATTGCGCCCGGGCCTGGCCGGCGTCGCGGTTGCGCTGAAGAAAATCGTCCAGCTCATCGGGATAGCGCGATGAAACGTCCAGAAGCTCGTTCCAGCGATTGGCGTGAACGGCCAGCCGACGGTACAGCGCCGCGCGCCATTGCTCCAGCGGCGGCGGCATGCCGGCGTCGAAGTAGTACAGGTCGCCGCGGCCCAGGCCGGCAGATGTCAGGCTCACCCGCCGGGCAGGCGGCGCGTCGGCCTGCCGTGCCAGACTGCGCGCCAGTTCCGCGCCCAGCAATCCTGGCAGCACGGCATAGCCTTCGGCGTCGAGCTGCGATCCGATGTCCGTCCAGTCCAGGCGGTCCAGGCTGGTTTCGGGGGCGTTCATGCCGCTGTCATGCATAGGGTCCTCATCGATGGTCGCAAGCGAACGGGGCATCATGCCGCGTCATGAAAAATAAGGCCCACGGTATGGCGCCGGCCGCTGCGCACGCGGCTCACGCCATGCCGCATGGCGACCTTGCGCGGCCCGCGCGCGCCCGCCGCGGGCCGTTGATTGACGGTGAACACCACCGCGTCGCCCTGGTCCAGCGGCACGACGTCGGCGCGCTGGCTCCGGGCCGCAAGCTCGGTCATGACGAATTCGCCGCCGGTGAATTCCTTGCCCGGCTGCGACAGCAGGATGGCGACCTGCAGCGGAAACACATGCTCGCCATAGAGATCCTGATGCAGGCAGTTGTAGTCGCCCTCGCCGTACTGGAGCATCAATGGCGTGGGACGCGTCTGGCCCGCCCGGTGGCAGCGTTGCAGGTAGGCGTCCAGTTCGGGCGGGTACTGCGTGTCCGCACGCAGCCGCTGATTCCAGCGGTTGGCGATCGGCGCCAGCCGGGCATAGAGCGCGTGGCGCAGCTGATCGAGCAGCGGCGGCAGGGGGTAGGCGAAGTACTTGTATTCGCCGCGGCCGAAGCCATGCCGCGCCATGACGATGCGCGAACGAAAGCGCGCTTCATCCAGATAGAGGGCGGCGAGGGCGCGGCATTGCGCGGGTGTCAGCAGTCCGGGCAGCACGGCGTTGCCGTGGGCATCAAGCGCGTGCTCCACGTTCTGCCAGTCATAGGCTGTTGCTGTCATGTCTTCGTTCCCGCTTGCCGCGGCGCGCATGCCCGGTCCTCCCTGTGATTACAGGCGAGGCCAGTGTAGAAATCCACCGCCCATTTGAAACTCCGTTTGTTGCGCTGGCATCCCCCCAAAACAAAAAACGCCGCGGATGCGGCGTTCTTCGGGCGGGCAGGAACCGTCGCGGCTCAGAGGCGCGAATAAGCCTGCTCCAGCTCGCGGTGCAGCTGGTCGGCGAAATCCTCGCGCGCGGGATCCAGCTGCGACAGCAGGCGGGCCAGCACGACGTTGTCTTCCTCGCCGTTCCAGATCTTGATGTAGGTGCCTTCCTTGTAGCCATGCTGCTGGCGGAAGATGTTCAGCACGTTCTTGGACACGTATTGCGTGTAGGCGTCGTTCCAGCTCATCTCGCAGGACGTCATGGTCTGTTCCAGCACCTTGAAGCTGGCGCGTCCGCATACGGCCAGGCCGCCGATCAGTTCCAGCAGCTCGGGCACGTTCAGCTGGTCCAGCATGTGGGTCTTGCCGTCCAGCGCGACCGAAGCCGGGCCGGACAGGTCGGCGACCAGCGCGCCGGCGGCGGCGGCGATGTCGCCGCGGGACTGGACGATGGTGTGCGACAGATAGAAGTGCAGGATGTCCACCAGCTCCATCTGCACTTGCGGCAGGTCGATGGTCTGCTTCTTCCACCACTTCCAGCCGTAGTGTTCCAGCGCTTCGGCGGATTCGACGAAGGCGGCGCGCAGGAAGCGGGCTCCGCCGTTGACCCAATCCGGATTGATCATGCTGTTCAAGTGGCCCTGCAGCTTCAGCATCGTGGCCGCCTGGGCCTGGTTCAATCCGACTACGTTATTCACTTTCACTCCGTGGTTCATGGGTCTTTCGACAGCGGCGGAAATGTTAGCACCATTGCCCGTCCGCGCCGCGCCGCCGCGACGGCGGAATCAGGCGCCGCCGTCCTTGCGGTACGAGGAGCGCTTGAGCGGCGGCAGCGGCGTCTTGTTGCGCGGATTGCGCGCGTTGCGGGCCGCCTTGAACAGCATCATGGCGAAGAAAAACAGGAAGACGGCGGGCATGGCCTCGTCCAGGTCGAAGCCGGGGCCGCGCAGGGCTTCGAAGATGATGCGCGCGCCTGCCCAGCCGGCCAGGATGCCGCCCACCGTCAGGATGACGCCGATCTTGCGCTGGGTGGCTTGGCGGGCCATCGATACCTCGGCGGCATCCGTCTGGCCCGGGGCCGTGGGCGCTTGCCGCGATTGCAGGGGCGGCGGGGCCGGTTTGCCCCAGGGCGCGCCGGACAGCGTTTCGGATGGCGAGGCAGGAGGCGGGGGCGCTGCCGGGCGGGAGTCCGTCCGCTTGTCGGGAACCTGTCCCGGCGATGCCCCGCCGGCGCGCGTCAGGTTTTCGACGTAGCGCGCGAAATCGCCATTCCTGGGTTCCCCGTCTATGGCCATTGCCCCTCTCTCCGGTTCAGTTGCCGCGGCGTTGGCGCGCCGGGACCCGGCGCTTGCGCAGCATGGCTATCAACAGCCCGCATCCTAGCAGTACCGAGAGTCCCGCGCCGATCATCATGGCAATCTGTTGCGCGTTGTCCGCCGTGCCCAAGCTGCGCGCGGTGATGTAGCCCGGGGCCAGCATCAGCGGCATCCAGAGGATGGCGGAGGCGACGTTGGCCATCTGGAAGCGGCTGTGCCCCATGCCCATGACGCCCGCGACGGTGGGAATGGTGGAGCGGATGGGGCCGAGGAAGCGGCCGATCAGCACGGAGGCGAAGCCGTAGCGGTAGAAGAACAGGCGCGCGCGCGCCACGCCGCTGCGCTGCTGCTTCAGCGGCCAGCGGCGCAGGATGCCGGGGCCGGCCCAGCGGCCCAGCCAGTAGGACAGCGCGTCGCCCACGATGGCGCCGGCGATGCCCCAGGCGATGATGGCCCAGGGATTCAGGGTGCCGGCGCCGATCAGGCCGCCGGTCAGCAGCATCAAGGCCGTGGCCGGGATGAACAGGCCCAGCAGCACCATGGATTCACCCAGCGTGAGCAGAAAGGTGATCGGTCCCGCCCAGGCCTGGTTGGCCTCGATGAACATCGCGATCTGGTCGATGTATTGGTCCATATTTACGAAGTTGAAAATTAGCTGAATGCAATCGGGTATGTTAACGCCTGCGGAACTGTCGGTGCGCCGTATAGTCCGTCTGGATGAAGCTAATTGTTGGAGAGTTATGGATTCGGTTACGCAGGCGGTGCTGGGCGCGGGCATACAGGGCGCCCTGCTGGGGCGGGTGCAGGGACGCCGGGCGCTGATCTATGGCGCGGCGCTGGCCACGGTGCCGGATCTGGACGTCCTGATGCGCTATCCGGACCCGGTGTCGCTCATGACCTACCACCGCGGCTTCTCGCACTCGGTGTTCGTGCTGACCGGACTGGCTGTTTTCCTGACCTGGCTGATCCGCAAATACTGGCCGCAGGCGCCATACAGCGGACGCCGGCTGTTCCTGACCTTATGGCTGGTGCTGGTGACGCATCCGGTGCTGGACGCCTTCACGGTCTACGGGACGCAGCTGTTCTGGCCGCTGGCGCTCATCCCCGAAAGCTGGGCAGCCGTGTTCATCATCGACCCGGTCTATACCGTGCCGTTGCTGCTGGCGGTGTTGTTCGCCATCGGCTTCGGCATGACGCTGACGGCGCGCCGGCTGCTGGCCGCGGCGCTGGTGTTCAGCACCGCCTATCTGGGATTCGGGCTGGCCGGACGCATCGCCGCCGAGGACCGCGTGCGCGAGGCGATGCAGGGGCAGGGCATTGCGCTGAGCGAACTGCGCGCGGTGCCCATGCCTTTCAACACGCTGGTGTGGCGCGTCATCGCCAAGACGCCAGATGGCCACTATTACGAATCGGTCAGCAGCCTGTTCGACAGCGATCCGCCGGAATGGCTGCGCCAGCCGCTCAACCTGCATGTGGCGCAGGCGCTGGCGGACGTGCCGCTGCACCAGCGCCTGAGCTGGTTCACCGACGACTGGCTGCGCTACGACGTCATCGGCAATGCGTTGGTGGTCACGGACCTGCGCATGGGCATGGCGGGACATTACACCTTCCGCTTCAAGATGGCCGAACGCGCGGCGGGCGGCAACTGGCAGGCGGTGACGCCGTCCAGCTGGCCCACCGAGCGCGGCGGCTGGGCCGAACTGAAGCTGGTGCTGGGCCGCATCCTGCATGCGCAGCCGCCCTTGCCGCTGGCGCAGTGGTCGGAGCTGTCGACCAGGTAGGGACGCGATCTACGCGATGGCGGGCGGCCGCGGCAGCGGCGCGCGGGCCTGCTCGTAGGCTTCGGCCGCCTGCAGCAGCGGCAGGTCGGCGTGGCAAGGGGCAACCAGCTGCAAGCCTATCGGCATGCCATCCTGGCCCAGGCCGCAAGGCACGCTGATGGCTGGGTGGCCGGTCAGGTTGAACAGCATGGTCCACGGATACCAATGGGCGCGGATGTCGCCGTACGGGCGGCCGTCGATGTCCATGGTGTCGAATATGTCCGTGCCCAGCGGCAACGCGGTGCGCGACATGGTCGGCATGGCCAGCAGGTCGGCCTGGCCGAACAGGGCCTGCACCTTGCGGTAGAGCGCGGTGCGGGCAAACATGGCTTCCTGGTATTGCTGGGCGCTGAACGCCGCGGCGGTGGCGATCTGCCGCCGGAAGGTGGGACTGTAGGCGTCGGGTTCGCGTTCTATCAGCGGCAGAAAGCGGGTGCGCCAGACCGTGTGGTTGATGACGCGCCAGATCGGCTCGACATCGAAGCCCGCGCCGTCGAACGGTTCGACTTCCGCGCCCAAATCGGCCAGGCGCGCCAGCGCGGCCTCGAACGCGCCGCGCACGTCGGCGGCCACGGGGCGGCCGGGCGGGGCGAGGCAATAGCGGACGCGCTTGCCGCGCAGCGTTTCGGGACCGGCCGCGGCGCCGGCGTAGTCGGCCCTGGGTATGCCCAGCGACCATGGATCGCAGTCATGCGGACCGGCCATGGCCGCCATCATCAAGCGGGTATCGGCCACGGTGCGCGTGGTCGGCGTCACGTAGGTCTGGTTGCCGATGGCGTCCTGCGCCTGGCTGTGCGGGATCGCGCCCAGGCTTTGCTTGAATCCCACCACGCCGTTGCACGCCGCGGGGATGCGGGTGGAGCCGCCGCCATCGCTGGCCACCGCCAGCGCCGTGATGCCGGCCGCTGTCGCCGCCGCTGCGCCGCCGCTGGAACCGCCGCAGGTGCGTTCCAGGTTCCAGGCGTTGCGGGTATGGCCGAACAGCGGCGAATCCGTCATGGACTTGGAGCCGAACTCCGGCGTCGTGGTCTTGCCGATCAGGACGGCGCCTTGCTGGCGCAGCCGCGCGACAGCCACGGCGTCTTCGGCCGGCACGTTCGCGCTGAACGGCAACGCGCCGAAGGTGGTCCGCACGCCCGCGGTATTGACCAGGTCCTTCACCGTGTAGGGCAGGCCATGCAAGAGGCCGGCAGCATCGCCGCGCATCAGCGCGGTTTCGGCAAGCCGGGCTTCGGCCATGGCCTCTTCCGCGCACAGCGTGATGAAACAGTTCAGGACGGGCTGCAGCCGCTCGGCCCGTTCCAGGGAGGCGCGCACCAGCTCGACCGGAGACACCGCCTTGGTTCGGACCAGGCGCGCGGCTTCGACCGCGCTCAAGTCGCAAAGAGAGTCGCTCATCGAAACCACGTTCCGCCTTATTCGTCGAAGGAAATGCCGGCGGCCTTGACGATGGGGGCCCAGTGCGCGCGTTCGACGCCGATGCGGCGCTTGGCGGCCTGCGCGTCCTGGGGTTCGACCAGGAAGCCCGCGGTCTGCAGTTTTTCCACCAGCGCTGGCCGCTTGCCGGCGGCGACAAAAGCCTGTTCCAGCTGGGCGATCGTGGCGTCCGGCGTGGCCGCGGGCGCGTACACGCCATACCAGCTGGCGGCATGCTGGTACTGCGGGTAGCCCTGTTCCAGCAGCGTCGGCACATTGGGTAGCGTGGGCAGGCGGCGGCTGCCTGCCACGCCCAGGAATTTCACCTTGCCGGCGTTGTACAGCGGCAGCATGCTGGCGACGGCATCCCAGCCCATCGACACTTCGCCGCCCGCCACGTCCACCAGCATCGGCGCCGCGCCGCGGTAGAGCACGGGCACGACCTCCAGGCCGTTCTGGCCGCCCATTTCTATCGTTCCCAACTGGCCGGGGCTGCCTTGCGTCGCCAGGCCCAGGGTCGCCTTGGCGCGCGCCTGTTTGGCCCATTGCACGTATTCGGCCATGTTGCCGTAGGGTTGGGCGGCGCCCGTGACGGCGCCGGTGGGCACGTCGGCCACCAGGGCGACGGGGCGCAGGTCATGGTCCGGGTCGTATCCCAGCTTCTTGTAGGTCAGCGGAAAGATCACGAACATCGGCGACGAACCCAGGTACAGGGTGAGCCCGTCCGCCTTGGCGCGTTTCACCACGTCGAAACCCAGGCGTCCCGATGCGCCGGGGCGGTTTTCGACGATGACGTTGGCGTAGCCCGCCGCCTGCAATTGTTCGGCATAGGCGCGAGCCACCGCGTCGGCGGCGCCGCCCGCGGCGTAGCCGACCACCAGGCGCACGAGCTTGTCGCCGCTGGCTGGCTCCTGGGCCATCGCGCTGGGTTGCAGGCCCGCCGCGGTCGCGGCGGCAAGGATAAAGGCAAGAAGGCGGGGTCGGGCTGGCAAGGCGGTCTCCTGTTTGCGCTCTATTGCTCCTGAGGCCTGGCCGGCCGCGGATCGGCTCATGGCCACGCGCTATGCCGCTATCATCGGTCCGCAAGGGTTTACCGTATAGTGAATTATTCGACTAAGGGGTTGAGAAAATGGTCAAGCCGCAGCCTATCGAGTCGCTGGCCTCGCGCCTGAAGCTGCGGCATTTGCAGATTGCGCTGGCGCTGCGCGATGCCCCGTCGGCCAAGGAGGTGGCCGCCGCCGCGAACGTGAGCGAGTCCGCGGTCTCCAAGACCTTGGCCGAGCTGGAATCGCAGTTGGGTTTCAAGCTGTTCGAACGCATCGGCAATGCCAAGCGTCCGACGAAAATGGGCCGCCAGATCCTGCCCATGATGGAGGCCGTGGTGGCGCAATCCCGCGGACTGGCCCAGGCCGTTACGGATGTGCGCAGCGGCCGTCTGGGCGACTTGCGCATCGGCGTGGCGACCGACATGGGCAAACTGACTCTTGCGCCCTTGATCCATGCCTTCAACCAGGCGCAGCCCGGAGTCGCGCTCGATGTGCAGGCCGGCGGATACCGCGCCATGGCGGACCTGCTGCTGGACGACAAGCTGGACGCGCTGGTGTGTTACGACACGCCCGAGCTGATAGCGCCTGGCCTGGGACGCTTGCGGCTGGTGCCGCCGCAGCCGCTGGTGGTCGTCGCCAACGCCCGGCTGTCGCCGCTGGCCGCCCGCCGCCGCCTTACGCTGCGCGAGTTGCACGCAGAACCCTGGTGCAAGCCGCGTCCGGGCACGATGATGCACGACAAGCTGACCGCGCTGTTCCTGGGATGCGACCTGGAACTGCCGCCGCGCGGCATCCAGGTGAGCGATCTGCTGCTCACCGATGAATTCGTGCGCACCACGGATTACCTGGTCATGCTGCCGCTGGCGGCGGCACTACGTCTGACCGTCGGGGCCGAGGCGGTCATCCTGCCGGTCGAGCTGGGTGTACAGAACCCGCCTACGGTCCTCGCGTGGCAGCGTGCCGCCGAACGGCAGACGCCGCTGCATCGCTTCCTGCAATTCTGCGAGGCGCCGCAGGACGGGCGGCCGATGGTCTGAAGCATTGCGTTGGTCAACGCGGGCGCTCGCGGCTCCCGCGACCAGGCCCCGGGGGCGACCGCCGGGGCTTTTTCATGGTCCTTCCGTATTGACCGCCGACGAGCCCCGCATTATTCTTGTTCAACTTACAGGAACATAAGTTCCGTTTTATGGAACAAGCATGAGTATTCTCGATGGCGTCCAGCGCGTGCTGGGGCTGTACGCGGAAGGCGCGTCGGAGCTGAGCTTCACGGAAGTGGCGGCGCGCCTGTCCATGCCCAAGAGCAGCGCGTCGCGCCTGCTCAACCAGATGCAGCACTACGGCTTGCTCGACCAGGACGCCGCCACGCGTCGTTACCGCGCGGGGACCATGCTGGCCCAGGCGGTGCGCGCGGGCATGGCGGCCACGCCGCTGGACGACGCCTGCCGCGCGGTGCTGGCCCGGCTGTCCGACGACAGCGGCCTGACCGCCTATCTCTCCACCCTGAACCAGCGCGAAACCGTGGTGCTGCAGCGCCTGAACGGTTCGCACCCGGTGCAGGTGCTGTCGCCGCCCGGTTCGCGCCGCGCCGCCTCGGGCACGGCCATGGGCCGGGCGCTGCTGTCGCGCCTGAGCGAAACCGAGTTCCAGGCGCTCTACGGCGCCGACGCCGACCAGCCGCTGCCCACCGAAGGCCGAGATTGTCCCGCCACGGTCGGCGAACTGGCCCGCCTGGTCGCGCAGACCCGCGCCGACCATTGCGGCGTGGCCATCGACCAGGCCATGCCGGGCATAGGCGCGGTGGCAGCCGCCGTGCGCGATCCCGCCACCGGCGAACTGCGCGGCCTGTGCCTGTCCTTCGTTTCCTTCCAGGCCGATGCCGCCCGCGTCGCGCGCTTGCGCGAGTCGGTGCTGCGGCAGGTGGGGGCGCTGGGCCGCGAACTGAACGATCCCTATTGGCTGGCCTGAACGCTTTCAGGCCCACAGATGCGTCCGCGCCGCCGGACACCCAGAAAATCCCCTTACGGAAATCCTCCACATGAACCTACTGCTCCTCAGCAATTCCAGCAGCGACGCCGGCTATCTGGTCCACGCGCTGCCCGACATCCGCGAACTGATCGCGTCGCTGCCGCAAGGCGCGCCGGCCGTCTTCGTGCCGTACGCCGGCGTCACGCGCGACTGGGACGACTACACCGCGCTGGTGGCATCGGCGCTGGCGGATACCGGCCTGGCCATCCAGGGGCTGCATCGCGCCGAGGATCCGGTGGCCGCGCTGGAAGGCGCCGCCATCATCATCGTGGGCGGCGGCAACACCTTCAATCTGCTGGGCCAGCTACGCCGACTAGGCCTGCTGGACGTCGTGGCGCGCCGCGTGCGCGAGGGCGCGGCCTACCTGGGCTGGAGCGCCGGCTCCAACCTGAGCTGCCCCAGCATCTGCACCACCAACGACATGCCCATCACGGATCCGCAAGGCTTCGACGCCTTGGACCTGCTGTCGTTCCAGATCAATCCGCACTACACCAATGCCCATCCTCCCGGACATCGCGGCGAAACCCGCGCCCAGCGCCTGGCCGAGTTCTGCGCGCTGAATCCGCGGATGCCCGTGCTGGGCCTGCCGGAAGGCTCCGCGCTGCGCGTGCGCGGCAACCGGATCGACCTGGTCGGCCCGCACGATGCGCCGCTGTTCCTCGGCAACGAAGAGCCGCGCGTGTTCCGTCCGGGCCCCGTGGAGATCCCGGCATGAAGCATGTGATCGACGCCATCGAACTGCTGTCCTCCGCCCACATCACGGGCGAGGCCGTGGCCGAGCAACTGCGAGCGGCGGGCAACTGCGAAGTCGAAGTGACCCGGCTGGAGCGCGACGGCGCGGCCACCGAATTCCTGTCCATCGTCATTCCGGGCCTCGACGAAACCGCGCCGCAACTCGGCATCGTCGGCCGCCTTGGCGGCATCGGCGCGCGTCCGGCTGTCACCGGCCTGGTGTCCGACAGCGACGGCGCGGTGGTCGCGATTGCCGCGGCGTTCAAGCTGATGGCCATGGCGCGCCAAGGCGACGTCATGCCGGGCACGGTGCGCATCCGCACCCACATCTGTCCGCGCGCCGGCACGCGGCCGCATCATCCGGTGCCGATGATGCGTTCGCCGTTCCCGATGCGCGAGATGATGTCGCATGAGGTCGACCCGCGCATGGACGCGATCCTGTCCGTCGACACCACGCGCGGCAACCGCCTGGTCAACAAGCGCGGCGTGGCGCTGACGCCGGTCGCGCGCCAGGGCTATCTGCTGCGCATCCCCGAGACCATGCTGGACGTCATGGGCTGGGTCAGCGGCGAGCTGCCGCTGACCTTGCCGCTGACCACGCAGGACATCACGCCCTACGAAAACGGCCTGCAGCACGTGAACTCGCTGATGCAGCCCACGATCGTCACCGGCGCGCCGGTGGTGGGCGTGGCGCTGACCGCGCAAACCACCGTGCCGGGCTGCGCCACGGGCGTGACCAACGCCGTGGACGCCGACGTCGCCATGCGTTTCTGCATCGAGATCGCCAAGCTCTACGGGCAAGGCGCGATGAGCTTCGTCGACGACAAGGAATGGGCCGCCTTGCAGAGCCGCTACGGTTCGATGGCGCATCTGCAGACCGTGGGCCGCGAAAGCGCGGGCGAGGCATGAGCGCGCAGCCGCGCCGCGTGGCGTTCTTCACCATCGGCCAGTCGCCGCGCAGCGATGTGGTGCCCGAGATGGCGCCGCTCTTGGGCGCGCAGGTGCGCATCGACGAATTCGGCGCGCTCGACGGACTGGATGCCGCCGGCCTGGCCGCGCTCGCGCCCAAGCCGGGCGAATACCGCTTTGCCACCCGCCTGCGAGACGGCTCGCAGATCGAACTGGACGCGGCCGCCGCCGAGGCGCGGCTGGCCGAAGTCATGCGCCAGGCCGACGCCGCGGGCTACGACGTGCTGGTGCCGCTGTGCACCGGCACCGCGATCGCGCCGATGCGCACGCTGGTGGTGGAGCCGCAACAGGTGGTGGACCACCTGGTCGCAGGCCTGGCCGAGCATTGCCGCAAGGTGGGCCTGGTGGTGCCGCTGGAGGCGCAGGTCGACGCCTTCCACATGGTCGTGCCGCTGTCCTGCGAGACCGTGGTCGTGCATGCCTCCCCCTACGAAGCCGACGCGGCCCAGGCCGCGCTCAACTTCGAGCGGGCGGGCCGCGAACTCGCGTCCTGCGACCTGATCGTCATGCATTGCATGGGCTACGCCGAGCGCATGCGCCAGGCCGTGGCGCAGGCTTCCGGCCGGCCGGTGCTGCTGTCCAACCGCATGGTGGCGCAGACGCTGGCGCAAGTATTGGAATAACGCCGCCGAACCCGTCCCGCAACCTTGCCGCGCACACCGATGCGCGGCGCGGCGGGGACAGGCGAGCGGCGAGAGGAGACGAAGCGGGCTTCGTCAATCAATCGTTGGGAGTGTTTTTCATGTTCAGCCGTAATCTGCATCGCGCCGCTGGCGCACTGTTCGCCGTCACAGCCCTGACGGCCGCGCCGGCCTTCGCCGCCGACGCCTGGAAGCCCGTCAAGCCGGTGCGCCTGCTGGTGGGCTTCGCGCCCGGCGGTTCCGCCGACACCTTGGCGCGCCTGTTGGCCGAGCCCCTGTCGCAGCGCCTGGGCCAACCCGTCGTGGTCGAAAACCTGGCCGGCGCCGGCGGCAATATCATGGCCTACCGCCTGGCCCAGTCGCCGGCCGACGGCTACACCATCGGCATCGCCGCCGCCGGGTCCATGGCCATCACCCATGTCCTGAACCCCAAGGGCACGAACTACAAGCCGTCGGACTTCACACCCATCACGCTGGCCGCGGTGCAGCCCAACGTGGTCATCGTCAACAAGGATGTGCCGGCCAACAACCTGGCCGAACTCAAGGAATACTTCCAGAAGACGCCGACCGCCACCTACGGCACCGCCGGCGTGGGCATTTCCAACCACCTGATCGCCGAGACCATGCTGTACAAGCTGGGCGTGAAGGTGCCGCATGCCGCCTACCGCGGCGCCGCGCCCGTCATCACCGACCTGCTGGGCGGCCACATCGCCATGACGATGGACAACATCTCCACCGCCGCGCCGCTGGCTTCGCAGGGCAAGGTCAAGGCGATCGCGGTGGCCTCGATCAAGCGCGCGCCGCAACTGCCCAACGTGCCGACGCTGGACGAGCAGGGCCTGAAGGGCTTCGACATGCCGACCTGGCAAGGCGTGTTCGCGCCCGCCGGCCTGCCGGCCGACGTGCTGGCCGCCTACTACGCGGCCATGCAGGACGTGCTGAAGCAGCCCGCGCTGGTCGAGAAGATGGCCGGCCTGGGTTCCGAGCCGGTCACCGGCATGACGCCCGAGCAGTTCAGCCAGTTCCTGGAGAAGGACCGCCAGCAATGGGCCGACATCGTCAAGGCGGCCAACATCAGCCTGGAGCAGTAAGCCGGGTTGCCCAACAAAAACCCTCCGGTAACACGGAGGGTTTTTTCATGGCGCGCGCCGCCGTGCTTGACTCTGAAGCCGCTACAGGCTTTGTCATGGAGCCTTTCCACGATCAGGACAGTCATGAGCGACAGCCATCAGCACGGCGACGTCCGCGCCTTGCCCGAATCCCGCCTCTGGATCGCCTTTGGCCTGACCGGCACCTTCATGCTGGTGGAGATCGCGGGCGGCATGATCACGGGCAGCCTGGCATTGATTTCCGATGCCATGCACATGATGACCGACGCCATGGCCTTGCTGCTGGCGCTGGTGGCGATACGCGCGGGCCGCAAGGCGGCTGACTTGATGCGTACGTACGGCTACGCCCGCTTCGAGATCCTGGCCGCGGCGGTCAACGCGCTGGTGCTGCTGGGCGTGGCGTTCTACATCCTGTACGAGGCCTACCAGCGCCTGTCGGCGCCGGCGGACATCCAGTCCCTGGGGATGCTGGCGGTCGCCGTGGTCGGGCTGATCGTCAACCTGATCTCGATGCGCATGCTGGCTGGCGCCAAGGACGAAAGCCTGAACGTGAAGGGCGCCTACCTGGAGGTCTGGGCCGACATGCTGGGTTCGATCGGCGTGATCCTCGGCGCCGTGCTCATCTGGTTCACGGGCTGGCGCTGGGTGGATTCGGCGCTGGCGGTCGGCATAGGCTTCATGGTGTTCCCGCGCACCTGGATGCTGCTGCGCGAATGCGTGAACATCTTGCTGGAGGGCGTGCCGCCGGGCATGAGCCTGCAGGCCGTGCGCGACGCCATCGCCGATACGGCCGGCGTGGTCTCGATTCACGACATACACCTGTGGGCAGTGACGCAGAGCAATCCGATGCTGACGGGCCACGTGGTGCTGGCGGCCGGGGCCGACGGCGAACAGGTGCGCCGCGCCATCGAGGAACGTCTGCAGGCGGATTTCCATCTGCACCATACGACGCTGCAGATGGAGCGCGAGGATCGTTCCTCGCAGGAGCATATCCACTGACGACGGCCGCATGAGCGGCAAGCCCGCGGCAAAGAAAAACCCCTGTCCGGAAACAGGGGGTGGTCAGCAGCCAGGCCGGAAACGCGGCCTGGCTATTACTTCGGGAAGCGGGCGGCGATCTCGGCGATCAGGCGCCGCGCCGCGTCCAGCTTGTCGGCGGCGGGCAGGGGATGGGTGCCTTGCTCGTCGAACAGCACCAGTTCGGTGGTGTCCGCGTCCATGACCTTGTGCGCCAGGTTGCCCACCAGCAGCGGTATGCCCTTGCGCGTGCGCTTGGCTTCGGCATGCTCGGCCAGCTTCTCGGTTTCGGCCGCGAAGCCCACGCACCAAGGGCCGTTGGGCAGCTTGGCCACTTCGGCCAGGATGTCCGGATTGGGTTCGAATTCCATCACGGGCGCGCCGCCGCCTTCGCTGGTTTTCTTCAGCTTCTGGTTGCTGACGTTCTTCACGCGCCAGTCGGCCACGGCGGCCACGGCGATGAAAATGTCCGCGTCGGCCGCGCTGGCCATCACGGCGTCGTGCATCTGGCGCGCGGTGGTGACTGACAGCGCGGTGACGCCGCGCGGCACCTGCAGGAAGGTGGCGCCGGTGATCAACGTGACGCGGGCGCCGGCTTCGCGCGCGGCGCGCGCCAGCGCGTAGCCGGTCTTGCCCGACGAACGGTTGCTCAGCACGCGCACCGGATCCACGGGTTCGGACGTGGGGCCGGCGGTCAGCAGCACGTGGCGGCCGGCCAGCAGCTTGGGCTGGAAGAAGGCGATCAGGTCGGTCAGCAGTTCATGCGCTTCCAGCATGCGGCCGTCGCCCGTTTCGCCGCAGGCCTGTTCGCCGGCGGACGGACCCAGCACGCTGATGCCGTCGGCGCGCAACTGCGCCACATTGCGCTGCGTGGCCGGGTTGGCCCACATCTCGCGGTTCATGGCGGGCGCGACCAGCAGGGGACAGGCGCGCGCAAGCGCCAGCGTGGACAGCAGGTCGTCGGCCATGCCGTGCGCCAGCTTGGCCATGAAGTCGGCGCTGGCCGGCGCGATCAGCACCGCGTCCGCGCCGCGCGTCAGGTCGATGTGCGCCATGTTGTTGGGCACGCGGGCATCCCAGGCATCCACGAACACTGGACGGCCCGACAGGGCCTGCATCGTGACCGGCGTGATGAAGTGCGTAGCCGCCTCGGTCATCACCACGTCGACGGTGGCGCCTTGTTCGGTCATGCGCCGCACCAGTTCGGCGATTTTGTAGCAGGCGATGCCGCCGGTCAGGCCGAGGACGATGCGTTTGCGGGCGAGGTCGAGCATGAGGGAGGCGGCGGGTTCAGCGCCGTTTAACGAGGAACGGACAGTGATTTTATTCTGCATTGCGGCATTGCGCCGTTCGCGATGCGTTCAGGGGGCATCAAACAGGACAAAAACCGTGGGAAATGCGGGAGCAAGCCGGGGCATCGCGCCCCGGCCGGGCCGTCTTCAGGCCTGGGTCTTGGCCTTGCGGCCGCGCAGGAGTTCGTCCAGCACCAGCAGCACGGCGCCGCAGGTGATGCCCACGTCCGCCAGATTGAAGGCGGGGAAGTAGGAGTTGTTCCAGTAGAACAGCAGGAAGTCCACCACGTGGCCATAGACCACGCGGTCGATGACGTTGCCGATGGCGCCGCCCAGGATCAGGGTCAGCGCCAGGCTGAAGCGCGGCTGACCATGGGTGCGGCGCAGGATGATGGTGATGACCACCGCCGCCACGCAGCCCAGGCCGGTGAACAGCCAGCGCTGCCAGCCTTCCTCGGACGCCAGGAAACTGAAGGCGGCGCCGCGGTTGTACATCAGCGTGAAGTCGAAGACCGGCAGCACGTTGACGCGCTCGCCATACTGGAACGAGGTGTTGAAGTAGACCTTGGTCAGCTGGTCCAGCACGATGATGAGCAATGCCAGCGCCAGCCAGCCGCCCACGCGCGCAGGCGCGGCGCGGGCGGGGGCGGCGGCGCCCGTCACTCCGGGTTCGGAGGGGCGGGCCATGCTCAAGCCTTGTCGCGGGCTTCGCCCGAGCCGAACAGGTTGGACACGCAGCGGCCGCAGATCTCGGGATGGTCCGCGTCCTGGCCCACGTCCAGGCGCCAGTGCCAGCAGCGCTCGCACTTCTTGTGCGTGGACGGCGTGACCTCGATGCGGGTCTCGCCTTCGCCCGCGTGCACCGTGGCGCGCGAGACGATCAGCACGAAGCGCAGGTCGTCGCCCAGGCTGGCCAGCAGTTCCTGGTCGGCGCCGTTGGCGTACAGGTCCACTTCCGCCTGCAGCGAGGAGCCGATGTCGCCGGCCGTGCGCACTTCTTCCAGCTTGCGCTGGACTTCGGCGCGGATGGCGCGCAGGCGCGTCCACTTGGCCGACAGGGCGTCGGCGTCGGCGAACGGCGGCAGGGCGTGGTAGACCTCGGTGAAGATCGTGGTGCGGGCGGCGTCGGCCTGGTTCTTCAAGGCCGAGTTGACCAGTTCCTTCCAGGCTTCTTCGGCAGTGAAGGACAGGATCGGGGCCATCAGCTTGAGCAGCGTTTGCGTGATGTCCAGCAGGGCCGTCTGGGCCGAGCGGCGCGCGCGGCTGTCCACGGCCGAGGTGTACAGGCGGTCCTTCAGGATGTCCAGGTAGAACGCGCCCAGGTCTTCCGAGCAGAACGTCTGCAGGCGCGAGACGGCCGGGTGAAAGTCGTAGCGTTCGTAGTTGGCCTGGACTTCCGCCTGCATCTGCGCGGTCATGGCCAGCGCGTAGCGGTCGATCTCGAAGAGCTCGCCATAGGGAACGGACTGCGTCACGGCGTCGAAATCGGCCAGGTTGGCCAGCAGGAAGCGCAGCGTGTTGCGGATGCGGCGGTAGCCTTCGACCACGCGCTTCAGGATCTCGTCGGAGATGGACAGCTCGCCGGAGTAATCGGTGGAAGCCACCCACAGGCGCAGGATTTCCGCGCCCAGCGAGTCGGACACCTTTTGCGGGGCGATCACGTTGCCCACCGACTTGCTCATCTTGCGGCCCTGGCCGTCCACCACGAAGCCGTGCGTGAGCAGGGCCTTGTAGGGCGGTTGGCCGTAAAGCATGCAGCCGGTCAACAGCGACGAATGGAACCAGCCGCGGTGCTGGTCCGAGCCTTCCAGGTACAGGTCGGCGGGCCAGGCGAGCTCAGCGCCGTGCGAGCCGGCGAAGTCGCCGTCCTTGCCGCCCAGCACCGTGGCGTGCGTGCTGCCAGAGTCGAACCACACGTCCAGCGTGTCGCGGTTCTTTTCGTACTGGTCGGCTTCGTCGCCCAGCAGTTCGCGCGGGTCCAGGGTCTGCCAGGCTTCGATGCCGCCTTGCTCGACGCGCTGCGCCACCTGCTCCAGCAATTCGGCGGTGCGCGGGTGCAGCGCGCCGGTTTCCTTGTGCACGAAGAAGGCCATCGGCGTGCCCCATTGCCGCTGGCGCGACAAGGTCCAGTCGGGGCGGTTGGCGATCATGGCGTGCAGGCGGGCGCGGCCCCAGGCCGGGTAGAAGGCGGTGGCGTCGATGCCGGCCAGCGCCGATTCGCGCAGGGTCGGGCCGCCGTCCTTGGGGGCCACGTCCATGCCGGCGAACCACTGGCTGGTGGCGCGGTAGATGATGGGGGTCTTGTGGCGCCAGCAGTGCATGTAGCTGTGCTTGTGCTTTTCCACGTGCATCAGCGCGCCGGCTTCCGTCAGCGCCTCGACGATCTTGGGGTTGGCGTCCCAGATGGACAGGCCGCCGAACAGCGCCAGGCTGTCCACGTACTTGCCGTCGCCCATGACCGGGCTGATGAAATCGGTGTCCTTCATGCCGTGCTCCTTGCACGAGATGAAGTCTTCGATACCGTAGGCCGGCGCCGAGTGCACCACGCCAGTGCCGGAGTCGGCCGTGACGTAGTCGCCCAGGTAGGCGGGCGACTTGCGGTCGTAGGCGGCATTGAACTGCGCCAGCGGGTGGCGGAATTCGATGCCCGACAGCGCCGCGCCCGGGGCCGTGGCGATCACTTCGCCTTCCAGGTTCCAGGCCTTCAGGCAGGCTTCGACGCGTTCCTTGGCGATCAGCAGGAGCGGACCGAACTTGGGAACCGGCGTCACGCGCACCAGCGCGTATTCGATTTCGGGATGCAGGTTCAGCGCCTGGTTGGACGGGATGGTCCAGGGCGTGGTGGTCCAGATGACGATGGCGCCGTCTTCCACCGAGTCCAGGCCGAAGGCGCTGGCCAGCTTGGCGTGCTCGGCGAACGGGAAGGCCACGTCCACCGCCGGGTCGACGCGGTCGGCGTACTCGACCTCGGCTTCGGCCAGGGCCGAGCCGCAGTCGAAACACCAGTTCACGGGCTTCAGGCCGCGGAACACGTAGCCTTTGTCCAGGATGCGGCCCAGCGCGCGGATTTCGTCGGCTTCATTGCTGAAGTTCATCGTCATGTAGGGACGATCCCACTCGCCCAGCACGCCCAGGCGCTTGAAGTCCTTGCGCTGGCGGTCGATCTGCTCGAGCGCGTAGGCGCGGGCCTTGGACTGCACTTCCGCCACGGGCAGGTGCTTGCCGTACTTCTTTTCGATCTGGATTTCGATCGGCATGCCGTGACAGTCCCAGCCCGGCACGTAATGCGCGTCATAGCCGGCCATGTTGCGGCTCTTGACGATGATGTCCTTCAGGATCTTGTTGACCGCGTGGCCGATGTGGATGTCGCCGTTGGCGTAGGGCGGGCCGTCGTGCAGCACGAAGCGCGGCCGGCCGCGGCTGGCGGCGCGGATCGCCTGGTAGACGTGGTTTTCCTCCCACTGCGAAATCCAGGCGGGCTCGCGCTTGGCAAGGTCGCCCCGCATGGGGAAGGAGGTATCGGGCAGGTTGAGGGTCTTTTTATAGTCCATGAACGGCAAAATAGGCGCGCGCGTTTCGCGCGTCTTCGGCGATGGCGGCAGTCAGGGAAGGGAGGTCAGGAAATTTTTCTTCGTCCCGCAGCTTTTGCAGGAATTCGACGCGTACGAGTTTACCGTAAGCGTCGACAGTCTCGTCGAGCAGGTGCGACTCCAGCAGCACGCGGCCGCGGTCTTCGACCGTGGGGCGCACGCCCAGGCTGGCGACCGCCGGCAGCGGCCGCTCGGCCAGGCCGTAGACCTGCACCACGTAAATGCCCGAGCGCGCGGCGCAGCGCTCCGCCACCCGCAGGTTCATGGTGGGAAAGCCCAGCGTGCGGCCCAGCTTCTGGCCGTGGATCACGTGGCCGCTGATGTGGTACGGGTGGCCCAGCAGGTGGCGGGCGCGTTCCAGGTCGCCCACCGCCAGCGCGGTGCGCACCTCGGAACTGGATATCCGGTGCCCTTGCTGGTCGGTCACGTCCGCCAGCGTCTGCACCTCGAAGCCATGGCGCAGGCCGGCCTCGCGCAGCAGGTCGATGTCGCCGCTGCGCTTGTGGCCGAAGCGGAAGTCTTCGCCCACCAGCAGCCATTTGGCGTGCAGGCCCTGGACCAGCAATTGTTCGATGAAGGCGTTGGCCGACATTTCAGCCAGGCGCGCGTTGAAACGCTCCACCACGACCTGGCTGATGCCGTAACGCGCCAGCGCCGCCAGCTTGTCGCGCAAACCCGAAATCCGGGTGGGCGCGAGCTCAGGGCGTTGGTTGAGGGTGGCGAAATACTCCCGCGGATGCGGCTCGAAGGTCATCACGGCGGGCGTCAGGTTGCGGTCGCGCGCGACTTGGCAGACGCGCGCCAGCATGGCCTGGTGTCCGCGGTGGACGCCGTCGAAATTGCCGATCGTCAGCGCGCAAGGGGCGCGCCGGTCGGGCGGGGGCAGGGATCGGTAGATGCGCAGCGATGGTTTCACGAGCGAGAGTTTACAATTTTGGATTCCGGGTTTGTTCCTGTCCTTACTTGCCGCGCGTCCAGGCTGTCGCCGCGCGCGGGATTGCGTAGGGCGGACGGGCCCGATTTCCCTTGGAATTCCTTATCTTGCCGGAAATATCTACCACCAAGCGCCGCATCGTCATCCTGATCTCGGGACGCGGCAGCAATATGCAGGCGCTGTCCGAGGCCTGCCGCAATGAAGGCTGGCCGGCCGAAGTCGCCGCCGTCATCGCCAGCAAGCCCGACGCCGCCGGCCTGGAGTGGGCGGCCCAGCAGGGCATCCCCACCGGCGCGCTGTACCACAAGGACTACGCCAGCCGCGAAGCCTTCGACGCCGCGCTGGCCGCCGAAATCGACCGCTACGAACCCGATTACGTCATCCTGGCGGGCTTCATGCGCGTGCTGACCCCGGGCTTCGTCAATCACTACGCCGGCCGGCTGGTGAACATCCACCCGTCGCTGCTGCCGGCGTTTCCCGGGCTGCACACGCACGCCCAGGCCCTGGCGACCGGGGTGCGCGTGCACGGTTGCACCGTGCACTTCGTCACGCCGGTGCTGGACCACGGCCCCATCATCGCCCAGGGCTGCGTGCCGGTCCTGGCGGGCGATACGCCCGAATCCCTGGCCGAGCGCGTGCTGGCGGTCGAACACCGGGCTTTTCCGGCGGCGGTGCGCTGGCTTGCCGAAGGCCGGGTTACCCTGACCAGCGACCATCGCGTCAACGTGCAGGGCGATCCCGATCGCCTTTTCGCCTGGTCGCCGGCCGCCTGAGCGGCCCCGAATCGAATTTTTCGGGCGGAAGCCCTCCGCCCCACTGGAATACACCATGACCAAACCCCAATCTCCGCGTTCCCGTCCGGCAGGCGCCGCCAGGGCCGCGTCCGAAGGCCGCGACGGTCGGTCCTTCTTCTCGCGCCCCAAGGGCGACGCGCGCGCGCCGATCGCACGCGACAGCGCCCGTGACGACCGTTCCGGCGGCAGCCGCGACGAGCGCTCCGGCGGTCGCCCGACGCCGCGCCCGTCCTACGACGCGCCGCGCGGCGAAGGCCGTGGCGGCGAACGCGGCTCCTACGGTTCGGACCGCCGCGAAGGCCGTCCGAGCCCGCGTCCGTCCTTCGACCCGGCGCGCGGCGAAGGCCGTGGCGGCGAACGCGCTTCCTATGGTTCGGAACGCCGTGAAGGCCGTCCGGGTCAGCGTCCGTCGTACGACGCCCCGCGCGGCGAAGGCCGTGGCGGCGAACGCGCTTCCTATGGCTCGGAACGTCGTGAAGGCCGCCCGGGCCAGCGTCCGTCCTACGACGCCCCGCGCGGCGAAGGCCGTGGCGGCGAGCGCGCTTCCTATGGTTCGGAACGTCGTGAAGGCCGCCCGGGCCAACGTCCGTCGTACGACGCCCCGCGCGGCGAAGGCCGTGGCGGCGAGCGCGCTTCCTATGGTTCGGAACGCCGCGAAGGTCGTCCCGGCCCGCGTCCGTCCTATGACGCTCCGCGCGGCGAAGGCCGTGGCGGCGAACGCGCTTCCTATGGTTCGGAACGCCGTGAAGGCCGCCCGGGCCAACGTCCGTCGTACGACGCCCCGCGCGGCGAAGGCCGTGGCGGCGAGCGCGCCTCCTATGGTTCGGAACGCCGTGAAGGCCGCCCGGACTCGCGTCCGTCCTATGACGCTCCGCGCGGCGAAGGCCGTGGCGGCGAGCGCGCCTCCTATGGTTCGGATCGTCGTGATGGCCGCTCGGACTCGCGTCCGTCTTATGGCTCGCCGCGAGGCGATGATCGCGGCGGCGAGCGCGGCCAGTATGGCGGCCCGCGCGGCGGCGGCAGCGACGGCGGCCAGGACCGTCCGCCCAAACCTCAATTCAACCGCCCGCGCCAATCGCACGCGGCGATCCGCATCGACCAGGTCCAGCGCGTCCTGGGCGAAATCCTGCAATGGACCTATCCGGCCGACGCGGCCCTGTCGCACTGGCTGCGCAACCATCCGAATCTGGGCGCGCGCGATCGCTCCGAGGTCGCCGAGGCCGTCTACGACGTGCTGCGCCATCTGCGCCGCTACCGCCAGTTCGGCGAAAGCGGCGTCGGTCCCGCTTCGCGCCGCCTGGCCATCCTGGGACTGGCCGCGACGCTGGGCGCCGAGGCGCTGGCCGAAGGCATGGACGCCGGCGAAGCCGAATGGCTGCAGCGCGTGTCGCAGATCGACCTGGCGACCCTGCCGCGCGCCGTGCGCGGCAGCATCCCTGACTGGCTGGACGAACGCCTGGGCGCCATGGACAGCCCGGAAACGCTGATCGAGGCGTTGAACCGCCAGGCCAGCCTGGACCTGCGCGTCAACCCGCTGAAGGTCGAGCGCGACGCCATGCTGGCCGAATTGCAGCAGGGCGCCGGCCGCTACGAGCCTGTCGCCATGCCTTATTCGCCCTGGGGCATCCGCATGGAAGGCCGTCCGGCCATCAATCGCTGGCCGCAGTTCGAGAACGGCAGCATCGAAGTCCAGGACGAGGGCAGCCAGTTGCTGGCGCTGCTGGTGGCGCCGCGCCGCGGCGAAATGATCATCGATTTCTGCGCCGGCGCGGGCGGCAAGACGCTGCTGCTGGGCGCGCTGATGCGCTCCACCGGCCGCCTGTACGCGTTCGACGTGTCCGCGGCCCGCCTGCAGCGCGCCAAGCCGCGCTTTGCGCGCAGCGGCCTGTCCAACGTGGTGCCGGTGGTCATCGACAGCGAAAACGACGCCCGCGTCAAGCGTCTGGCCGGCAAGGCCCAGCGCGTGCTGGTCGACGCCCCTTGCAGCGGCATCGGTACCCTGCGCCGCAATCCGGACCTGAAATGGCGCCAGCACCCCGAGGCGCTGGCCGAACTGGGTCAGCTGCAGGAACGCATTCTCAACAGCGCGGCGCGTTGCGTTGCTCCGGGCGGCCGCCTGGTGTACGCCACCTGCAGCCTGCTGGCCGAGGAAAACGAGGTCCAGGCCGAGCGTTTCCTCGCCAGCCATCCCGATTTCGAGCGCCTGGACGCCGCCGAGATCCTGGCCGCGCGCTGTGAAAACCTGAAGCTGGACGGCCCCTACGTGCAGCTGCGCCCCGACGTGCACGGCACCGACGGCTTTTTCGCCGCGGTATTCGAGCGCAAGAAGAAGGGCGCGGCGACCGCGGCCGAAGTAGCC
>NZ_JAOCAT010000038.1:0-58678 GCF_029839485.1 Achromobacter sp. GD03932 | reverse complement strand
CGCGCTGCTCGCCACGGCCGGCCTGTGCCTGTCGGCGCTGTTCGGAACCGCGCAGGCCGCCGAGCCGTTGACGGCCGTGGCCAGCTTTTCGATCCTGGGCGATATCGTGCGGGAAGTGGGCGGCGCCGACGTCAGCGTGGCCACGCTGGTGGGGCCCGATGGGGACGCGCACGAATATGAGCCGACGCCGGGCGACGCGAAGAAGCTCGCAGCGGCGCGCGTGCTGTTCGTCAACGGCCTGGATTTCGAGACCTGGATGCCGCGCCTGGCGAAGGCGTCGGGCTTTGCCGGCGCCACCGTGGTCGCGTCCCAGGGCGTGAAGACGCGCACGTTCGCGGGCGGCGGGCATGATGATGACCACGACCACGACCACGACCACGACCACGACCACGACCACGACCATGGCCATCATCACAGCGGTGCCGATCCGCACGCATGGCAGAACCTGGCCAATGGCGTCATCTACGCCCGCAATGTGGCCGAAGGCCTGGCCGCTGCCGATCCCGCGCATGCCGACGCCTACCGCCAGCGCGCGCAAGCCTATATCGCGCGCCTGCAGGCGCTGGACGCGCAGGTCCGCAAGACCTTCGCCGCGATTCCGGCCGAGCGCCGCAAGATCGTGACCTCTCACGATGCCTTCGGCTATTTCGGCGGTGCCTACGGCGTGGCGTTCATTCCCGCGATGGGCGTGTCCACGGATGCGGAACCCGCCGCGGGCCAGGTGGCGCGCATCATCGAACAGGTCAAGCGCGAGCGCGTGCCGGCGGTATTCGTGGAGAACATCAGCAGCCCCAAGCTGGTGCAGCAGATCTCGCGCGAAACCGGCGCCAAGGTGGGTGGTACGCTGTATTCCGACGCCCTGTCCAAGCCCGGACAGCCCGGCGCCACCTACCTGGAAATGTTTGAATGGAACGCACGTCAGCTCGCCGCGGCCATGCAGCCCTGACCGCGGCGGCGATGCTGCTGGCGGCGGGCGCCGCCAGCGCACACCCGCATATGTGGATCGATGCCCGCGCGGCGATCGATATCGATGGACAGCAGCGCATCACGGCGCTGCGGCAGGTCTGGCTGTTTGACGAGATGTTCGGCGCCTACGCCACGCAGGGATTGAAGAAGGGCAAGGACGGTTCGCTGTCGCCCGAGATCCTGCAGGGCATGGCGCGCGATTGGATGCAGGCGCTGGGCGAGCCGATCTCGCACTACTTCACCCGCGTCACCGTGGACGGCAAGACCTCGGCTTTCGCAGCCCCGCAAGATGCGCGCGTCGACTGGAATCCGAAGACCACGCGGCTGACGCTGTCCTTCACCTTGCCGCTGGCCACGCCCGTGGCGCCGGGTGCAGGCGGCGCGCAGGTGGACATCTACGATCCCACCTATTTCGTGGCCTACGCCTTCGATCAAAGCGGCGCGGTATCGCTGGGCGGGCAAGGCGCCAAGACCTGCACGTCCGCCTACCGCAAGCCCAAGGAACTGGATTGGAAAACCATGCAGCAATTGGCCGCGATCCCGGCCGACCCGGACGCCTTGCCGGACGAGTTATTCGCGATCACCAAGGGGTTGACGCACCGCATCGAGGTGCGATGCGAGTAGTGCTCGCGCTGCTGGCCGTGCTGCTGCTGGGCGGCGCGGCTGCGGCCGCGGCCCAGGGCGCGCATCCCTTCGGCGTGCCGGAGGGCGGAGCGAGCGTGGGCGGGCCGGGCTGGCTGGCCGGCTTCTTTGGCCAGGTGTCGGTCTGGCAAAGCCATTTCTACCGGCAGTTGACGGGCGCCGTTCGCGCCTGGCAGGCCGAGGGCGGCGCGGCCTGGGCCTTGATCGGGCTGTCTTTCGCCTACGGCGTATTCCATGCGCTGGGGCCGGGGCATGGCAAGGCGGTGATCTCTTCCTATGTGCTGGCCAACCGCCAGACCGCACGCAACGGCGCGCTGCTGGCGCTGGCGTCCGCGCTGATCCAGGCGTTGGTGGCGATCGCGCTGGTGGCGGTGCTGGCGCTGATCTTCAACGCCACCGCGGCCACGATGAACAACGCGACGCGCTGGCTGGAACTTGGCTCGTATGCGCTGGTGACCTTGTTGGGCATGTGGCTGGTGTGGGTCAAGGCGATCCGTCCGCTGTTGCGGACCCGCGCAGGGCCAGCGCCCGCGGAATCGATGCTTGATCACGGCCATGGGCATGAGCACTCTCACCATCAGCACCACGATCACGATTGCGGCTGTGGCCACGCACATGTGGCTGCGCCCGCACAGGTGTCGGGTCCGCTGAATTGGCGCCGTGCGGCTACGGCCATCCTGGCCGTGGGCTTGCGCCCGTGCAGCGGCGCGTTGATCGTGCTGGTGTTCGCCCTGGCGCAGGGTTTCTTCCTGGCCGGCGTGGCCTCGGCCTTGGCGATGGGCTTGGGTACCGGGCTGACGGTGGCGGCGCTGGCGTGCCTCGCGGTCGCGGCGGGCGGCGCGGCCACGCGCATCGGCAGCCGCCTGTCCAGCGCCGGCGCGGCGCGCCTGCGCTACGGCGTGGAAGCGCTGGCGGCACTGGCGGTGCTGTTGCTGGGCGTGATGCTGCTGGGCGGCGTGATCGCGGGTGGCGGCTAGGAAGCGGCCGTGCGAATTCGCGCAGCCGTTTCCGCGGAACGCGCGGGGCCCCGGGGCGTTCAGGATTTGCGTCCGGCCCGAGGATGCGCCTGATCGTAGGCGCGGGCGAGATGCTGGAAATCCAGCCGGGTGTAGATCTGCGTGGTCGAGATGTTGGCGTGGCCCAGCATTTCCTGCACGGCGCGCAGGTCCTGCGCGGATTGCAGCACGTGGCTGGCGAAGCTGTGGCGCAGCACGTGCGGGTGCACATGCGTGGGCACGCCGGCCTGCTGCGCGATGCGCGCCAGTTGCAGCTGCACCACGCGCGGCGAAATCCGGCGGCCGCGCGCGCCCAGGAACAGTGCGGCCGCGTCCTCGGGCTGCGCCGTGAAGGGCGCGAGCTGCGGGCGCGCCGCGATCCATTTGCGCAGGGCCGCCAGCGCGGCCTGGCCCACGGGCACCGAGCGGCGCTTGCCGCCCTTGCCCAGGACGATGACTTCGGCCTCTTCCAGGCTCAGCCAGCCGCGCGATTCGTAATTGCCGGAACGTTCATAGCGCAGGTCCAGCCCGACCAGTTCCGACAGCCGCAGGCCGCTGGAATAGAGCAGTTCGAACATGGCCTGGTCGCGCAACGCGGCCGGTTCGTTCGCCACTTGTGCGGGCGCGCGGTCCAGCAGGGCCTGGGTCTGTTCCACGGACAGGGCCTTGGGCAGGCCGCGCGGCGCCTTGGGGGCGCGCACGCCGGCCACGGGATTGCCAGCCAGTTCGATGGCCGGCGCCCACCATTGATAGAAGCCGCGCCACGCCGCCAGGGTGCGCGCCAGGCTGCGTGGCCCGCGGCCCTGGGCGTGCAGGCGCGCCACGAACTGGCGGATGTGGCCGTTGCCGATCTTGTCCAGCGGCAGCTTGGCCTGGTCGGCAAGCTCGCGCAGGAAATGCAGTTCGCGGCGATAACCGTCCAGCGTGTGGGGCGAGTAGCGCCGGTTGGTTTCCAGATGGCGCAGCCAGGCGCTCATGGCGTCCGGCAGGGGAGTTTCGGGCGGGGCCGCGTCTTGCGCTTGCGTGGTTTTCGCCATGGCGTCCGCCCGTGTCGGTGCTAGGCCTTGGGCGAGGCCGGATTCAGGCGATGCAGCGCCGCCGAAGCCAACTGGCCGATGGATTCCAGGAAGGTCGTGCCCATTTCAGGCGTGAAGCGCTCGGCGTCGTCCGAACCCAGCACCAGCAGGCCGACGGCGGGACCGTCGGCTTCCAGGCGCAGCGGCACCAGCGCCAGGGACTTGGGCTTGGCATCCAGCCAGCCGGCCGCTTCGAATTCGGTGTCGGCGCCGCAGTACGGCGTCTTCAGGCTGTCGGTAAAGGTGCGTACGTCTTGCGTGACGGGTTCGCCGTAGCCGGTCGCCGGCAGTTCCGACAGATCCCACAGGCGCAGCGCCACGTGGTTCAGCTCGAACTGTTCGGCCAGTCCCAGGGCGATCTCGCCCGGCACATGCTGCGGATCGCATTCGGACAGCAGACGGCAGCACCATTTGGCCACATGCGTGCCGATGCTTTCATTGGCGGTGGCGTTGCGCACGAGTTCGTTCAGGCGCCATTCGAGTTCGCGGTTGCGCTCGCGCAGCGTCAGGATCTGGCGTTCGCCCAGCGAAATGGCGCGCGAACCGTGCGGATGCGGCACCTGCAACGTGGCGAAGACGTCTGCGTGATCGTCGAAGAAGCCAGGGTTCTCTTGCAGGAAATCAGCGACGTCCTGAGCGGTAATAGCGGTATCAGTCATGGCTTATCGGTTCAGCCCCATGGAGAAGACGAGCTTGTCGATATCGACCTGCCCCGTGAAGACGGACTCGGCTGGGCCGGTCATGCGTAATTGCTCGCCGTTCCAGGCGACGGTCAGAACGCCGCCGCGCGCTTGCACGCGCACCGGCGAGTCCAGCAGGCCGCGGCGAATGCCTGCCGCGACGGCGGCGCAGGCGCCCGTGCCGCAAGCCAGGGTTTCGCCGGCGCCGCGTTCGAACACGCGCAGGCGGATGTTGTTGCGGTCGACGATCTGCATGAAGCCGGCGTTGACGCGACGCGGGAAGCGCGGATGGGTTTCGATCAACGGTCCGAGAACGCAAACCGGCGCGGTGTCGACGTCGTCCACCACCTGCACGGCGTGCGGATTGGAAATCGCCACGGCGGATAGCGCGACCGTGCGCGGCAGGCCGGCGGGCGCGTCCAGTTCCAGTTCCCACAGCGTGTCCTGGCCTTCGATGCGCGAGGAGAGGCCGGCGGTGTCGAACGGAAGCGCGGCGGGCTCGAAGCGCGTGCTGCCCATGTCGACGGTGACCTGTTCGTCATCGCCTTGGTCCAGCACCAGGATGCCGGTGGCGATTTCGGCGCGCAGCGGATTGCGGTCGGACAGGCCCTGCTCATGCACGAAGCGCACGAAGCAGCGCGCGCCGTTGCCGCAGTGCTCGACCTCGCTGCCGTCGGAATTGAAAATGCGGTAGCGGAAATCGGCGTCGGGCCGGGTCGCGGGCTCGACCAGGAGGATCTGGTCGGCGCCTATGCCGAAATGGCGGTCGCCCAAGGCGCGGGCGCGCTCGGGCGTCATTTCGATGGTCTGGCGGACCCCGTCGAGCACGACGAAATCGTTGCCCGCGCCATGCATTTTGGTGAAGTTCCAGTTCATCACTGGATTATCGCCCATATTGGGGCGCGAGCGGCGCGGGCCGCGGACTCAGTAGAGTTTGGGTTCGCCCGGCGGACGGGTCTTGAAGCGGCGATGGACCCAGTAGTACTGGCTGGGGCAGCGGCGCACCCAGGATTCCAGCTCGCGGTTCAGACGCGCGGTGGCGTCTTCCAGCGAGTCGGTTCCGGGGAAGTCGGCCAGCGGCGGCAGCACTTCGACATGGTAGCGGCCGGTATCCGGGTTCCAGAAGTCCAGGATGGGCAGCACGGCGGCATCCCATTTTTTGGCCAGTTGGGCGGTGGCGAGCAATGTCGCCGCCGGCACGCCGAAGAACGGCGCGAAGGTGGCGCCCTGGCGGCCGAAGTCCATGTCCGGCAGGTAGTAGACGGGCCGGCGCTCGCGCAGGTGGCGGATCAGGTCGCGCACGCCGTCCTTGCGGCTGACCAGGAACACTTCGTTGAAGCGCTTGCGGCCGGCGGCGACAATGGCGTCGACCTGAGGATCGCTTTGCGGCGTGTACATGGTGGCGCCGCTGGGCACCTCCATGGTGAGCCGCGTCGCGGCAGCGTCCAGCCCGATGAAATGGGGCGCCAGCAGGATCACCGGGCGGCCCTGGGCAGTCAGTTCGTTGATGCGGTCAGCGCCAGTTTGCGTGACCATCTCCTTGATGGCCTCGGGCGTGCCGTACCAGAGCACGCCGCGGTCGACGATGGACTGCGCCAGTGCGCGGAAGTGGTCCGCGACCCACTGTTCGCGCACGTGTTCGGGCTGGTCGGGAAAGCACAGTTCCAGATTGCGGCGCACGATGCGCGTGCGCGACTTGGCCAGCCGCGGCGCCAGCCAGCCCAGGGTTGCGCCGATGCGCTGCCGGGTCGACGGCTTGATGCGGCCGAACCATTTCATCAGGGATACCAGCGCGCGCGTTTTGAAATCAGTCATGGTGGGAAATAGGGAGCGGACGGGGCGCGGCGGTTCAACTGGCCGAAGCAGGAGTGTCGGCGGCGGGGGCCGGCGGGGCGCCACGCGGCGTCTTGTAGCGGTTGTAGCTCCAGAGGTATTGCTCCGGACAGCGGCGGATCAGCGTTTCCATGGCGGCGTTGAGCAACGCGGCCTGCTCGGCGGCATCGGCGGGCAGCGGTTCGGGCACGCGGACATAGTGGATGCGCCAGCCCCGGCCTCCCGGCAGCCGTTCGCCAGCGGTCAGGATAATGGGCACGCCCGTTTGCGTGGCCAGCTTGCCGGGCAGCGTCATGGTGTAGGCCATGCGCCCGAAGAACGGCGCCCAGACGCCGTCGCCCACGCTGGGCGCCTGGTCGGGCAGCATGCCGACGGATTCGCCGCGGCGCAGGGCGCGCACGAATTCGCGCACGCCCTGCATGGTGGCCGGCACGGCATTGACGGCCGAGGTATTGCGCGCGGTTTCCAGCAGCGGGGCCAGGATGTCCTTGCGCGGCGGCCGGAACATGACGGTCATGGGCATCTGGCGGGCCAGGTAGCGCGCGGTGATCTCAAAGCAGCCCAGGTGCGGCGTCAGGAACAGGATGCCGCGGTTCTCGGCGCGGGCCGCGCTGACCACGTCGTTGTCGTCCGAGATCACCTGAGCCAGGCTTTGTTCATTGCGGAACCAGACGCGCGGGCTCTCCAGGATCATGGCGCCGATTTCGCCCGCTGCGCGCCGCGCGAAAGCCGGATCGGGGTAACCGGCCTGGGCCGCGTTGGCCTGCAGCCGCCGGCGGTACTTGCCCGGCCAGGCGTAGATCGCGCGCCCGGCCAGCCGCCCCACGGCGTGCGCGACGGAAAGGGGCAGGGCGGCGAATGATCTGAACAGGAAGAGCAGCATGCGGCAGAAAAATGGGACGGACAGAAAGTGCGCCTGGGGCCGGGATATATGCATACGTCCCCCAGCTTTGGCGGCAGAACCGCATTTTCGCTTAAAATAGCGCAGTCGCCGAGTTAACCGACAACTTGCGGGGCGACGGCAAGGGTACAGCGCTTTGCGCGCCTCTTGCCAAATCCGCTAAAGCGTCGCGCCCAGATTTGCGTATGTCATGCGGTCAGGGGTGCAACGCGCCTCGTGAACCTATGCGCCGGCAATGCCGGTCACCAAGGACGCATCTGTGGCCAACAACGACTTTCTCTTTACTTCCGAATCCGTCTCCGAAGGGCACCCCGACAAGGTTGCCGACCAGATCTCCGACTCGATCCTGGACGCGATCTTCACGCAGGACCCGAATGCGCGCGTCGCAGCCGAGACCCTCTGCAACACCGGTCTGGTAGTGCTGGCTGGCGAAATCACCACCACCGCCAACGTCGACTACATCCAGGTCGCGCGCGACACGATCCGCCGCATCGGTTACGACAACACCGAATACGGCATCGACTACAAAGGCTGCGCGGTGCTGGTCGCCTACGACAAGCAGTCGCCGGACATTGCCCAGGGCGTGGACCGCAGCTCTGAAGACTATCTGAACCAGGGCGCGGGCGACCAAGGCCTGATGTTCGGCTATGCCTGCGACGAAACTCCCGATCTGATGCCTGCTCCGATCTGGTACGCGCACCGCCTGGTGCAGCGCCAGAGCGAGCTGCGCAAGGACGGCCGCCTGCCGTGGCTGCGTCCCGACGCCAAGTCGCAAGTGACGTTCCGCTATATCGACGGCCGCCCGGCGGAAGTCGACACGGTGGTGCTGTCGACCCAGCACGCACCCGAGGTTTCGCAAGAAACCATCCGCGAAGCGGTGATCGAAGACATCATCAAGCCCAGCTTCCCCGAAGGCCTGATCACGCCGCAAACGAAGTTCCTGGTCAACCCGACCGGCCGCTTCGTCATCGGCGGCCCGCAAGGCGATTGCGGCCTGACCGGCCGCAAGATCATCGTCGATACCTACGGCGGCGCTTGCCCGCACGGCGGCGGCGCGTTCTCGGGCAAAGATCCGTCCAAGGTCGACCGTTCGGCCGCCTACGCGGCCCGCTACGTGGCCAAGAACATCGTGGCTGCCGGCCTGGCGCGCCAGTGCCAGGTGCAGGTCAGCTACGCCATTGGCGTGGCCGAGCCCATCAACATCACCGTCTACACGGAAGGCACGGGCGTCATCCCCGACGACCAGATCGCCAAGCTGGTGCGCGAGCACTTCGACCTGCGTCCGAAGGGCATCGTCAACATGCTGGACCTGCTGCGTCCGATCTACGCCAAGACCGCCGCCTATGGTCACTTCGGCCGTTCCGAGCCGGAATTCTCGTGGGAAGCCACGGACAAGGTCCAGGCGCTGAAGAAGGGCGCGTAAGCCTTCCCGGCGCTTGAACAAGAAAGCCCCCGCAGTGCGGGGGCTTTTTCATTGCGGCAGCGACCTTACAGCCCCCAGCCTGACAAATCCGGCCGGCGCAGCGCCGGCGCCAGCACCGGCTCCAGCGCCGCGGCGCAATCCAGCATTGCGGCGTCGCCGCCTGCCGGCGCCAGCAATTGCACCGCCATGGGCATGCCTTCGGCATCGAAGCCCACAGGCAGCGAGATGGCGGCCGCGCCCAGGAAGTTGGCGGGGCGCAGCAGCTTGCCCAACCCGGCGTGGCGCGTATCGTCGGCGTCCAGCGCTTGCGCGGCCTGGTCGCAGGCGGGCATCAGCAGGGCGTCCAGGCCTTGCATGGCTTGCGCGAATGCGGCCATGTCGGCGGCGCGGCGTTGCAGCGCGGCTTCATAGTCGGCCTGCGCGATGCGGCCGCCGGCCGCGATGCGCTTGCGCACCACGTCCCACAGCGGCGTGGCCGGGTCTTCGGCCAACGCGCCGTAGTAGCGGTAGGCCTCGTAGGCCAGCACCACGGAGTTGTCGTCGGCCATGCGGGCAAAGGACAGCGCCGCGGGCGGATGCCAGGGCGTGGGCGTGTAGCCGGCGCGCGCCAGGTTTTCCTCGGCCTCGCGCCAAGCGCGCAGGCCGGCCTCGGCCAAGGGGGCGGGCCAGGCCTCGGGCGCCAGCACGGCCACCGGACCCGGGCCGCGCGCGGCGGGCTGGCGCAAGGCGGCGATGGCGCTTGCGGGAAAGTCCAGCGTGGCCGCGTCGCCGATGTCGGGGCCGGCCAGCAGTTGGGTCAGCAGGCGGGCGTCGGCCACGGTGCGCGTGATCGGACCCAGCACGTCCAGCGTATCCGACAAGGGCAGACAGCCGGTGCGGCTGATGACGCCGGTGGACGGCTTGTAGCCCACCAGGCCGTTGAGCGCCGCCGGCGCGCGCACCGAGCCGCCGGTGTCGCCGCCCAGCGCCAGCGGCGCCAGGCCGGCGGCCACGGCCACGCCCGCGCCGCTGGACGAGCCGCCCGGCGCGCGCGCGGTCTGCGCGTCCCAGGGGTTGCGCGCGGTGCCTTGGGTGGGGTTCTGGCCCGACAGGCCGAAGGCGAATTCGGTCATGCGGGTCTTGCCCAGCACCACCATGCCTTGCGCAGCCAGCTGTTGCAGCGGGACCGCCGTGACGTCGCTGATCCGGCCCTGCAGGGCGAGCGAACCCAGACAGACGCTGACGCCCTCCCATTGCACGCTGTCCTTCACCGCCACGGGCACGCCGTGCAGGGGACCCAGCAGAATGCCCGCGGCCAGCAGGCGGTCGGCGGCGTCGGCCTGGGCCAGCGCGCGCTCGGCCGTGACTTCGCTGTAGGCGGCCAGCGCGGGGGCGCGCTCGATACGGTCCAGGAAGTGGGTGGTGACCTGGCGCGAACTCAGTTCGCGCCGGCGGATGGCGCCGGCCAGGGCCTGGGCGTCTTGGAAGTGCAGGGCGGTGTCTAGTGCTGGCATGGGTCTCATCGGAAAAGAAAAAGCTTTCCGGTCCCGCGGGAACCGGAAAGCGCTGGTGCGTGACGTTCGTTCTCTCTGCTTACTTCAGGCTCTGGCCCTTGGTTTCCGGCATGCGGATGAAGGTGATCAGGGTGATCACGGCGCCCGCCAGCACGTAGTAGAAGAACCAGCGCTCCATGCCCTTGCTCTGCAGCCAGGTCAGCAGGTAGGGCGTGGTGCCGCCCAGCAAGGCGACGACCAGGTTGTACGGCGTACCGATGCCGACGGCGCGCACGCTGGTGGGGAACTGTTCGGACATGATGGCCGGCGCGATCGAGGTGTACATGGCATACAGCACCAGGCCGAACAGCTCCACCGCCAGGATCGAACCGAACGACGGGCCCAGCGTGGTCATCAGCGGGTAGAAGAACACCAGGTAGCCGGCGGCGAAGAAGATCAACTGCGGCTTGCGGCCGATGCGGTCGGACAGGATGCCGAACAGCGGCTGCACCAGCATGAATACGATCAGCGCGACGGTGTTTGCGGCGAACGCGGTCTTCGGGTCGGCATGCACCTGGCGGATGGCGTAGGTGGGTACGTAGGCCACGAAGATGTAGAACGCGAACGTGGTCAGGATGGAAAAGCCCACGATGCGCAGCACTTCACGCGGGTGGTCGCGCAGCAGGGTGCGCAGCGGCTGCTTTTCGACGCCGGCCTTCTTGGCGTGCGAGAACGCTTCGGTTTCCGGGATGGAGCGGCGGATCCACATGCCAGCCAGGCCGCCCAAGGCGCCCAGGAAGAACGGGATGCGCCAACCCCATGCGGCCATCTCGGCCTTGGTCAAGGTCGAGGTCAGCACCCAGCCGATGGCCGAGGCGGCCAGGATGCCCACGGCGGCGCTGAAGAACACGAAGCTGGAGTAAAAGCCGCGCTTGTTGGGCGGCGCCATTTCCGCCAGGAAGGTCGTGGCCGAGGCATACTCTCCGCCCAGCGACAGGCCTTGCAAGAGGCGCGCGGCGGTCAGCAGCAGCGGAGCGGCCAGGCCGATGGAGGCGTAGGTGGGGGTGACGGCAATGATCAGCGAGCCGCCGGCCATCATCAGGATGGTCAGGCCCAGCGCGGCCTTGCGGCCGTAGCGGTCGGAGAAGATGCCCAGCAGCCAGCCGCCCACCGGGCGCATGAAGAAGCCCACGGCGAAAATGCCGAAGGTCGCCAGCAGGGCCGTGGTTTCGTTGCCTTCGGGGAAGAACTGGCTGGAGAAGAAGATGGCGAAGGACGCGTAGATGGTCCAGTCGAACCATTCGACGGCATTGCCTACACTACCGGCCAGAATGGTGCGCGAGCGGGAGACGGGCGCGGTGCCGGCCGAGGCGGCTGCCCCCTGCGGCTTGCGCAGGGGCGCTGAAGTGCTGCTCATGAAAACCTCAAATAAGAATTTATTTTTGGTCAAAAAGACCGTTTAATTTTGTGTTTTTATCAATGCGCGAACGTTAATTTAATGAATATGGACACGTCAAGTAAGGGTAAGCCCCTAGCTCCGGGGCTGGACGACACCGATCTCGCCTGCCTCATCGCGCTGCAGGCGGACCCGCGCGCGTCCTGGCGCGAGCTGGGCGCCGCCACCGGCATTCCCGAGCGCACCGTCGCGCGGCGCATCAAGCGCCTGATGGATGCCGACGCCCTGCGTGTCATCGCGGAACCCGATCCCTTGGCTACCGGACGCGGCGTGGTGCTGCACGCCTGGGTGCGCTGCCGGTCGGGCCGCGTGCCGGAGGTGGCGGACCAGATGGCGCGGCTGGACCTGAGCCAGCTGGTGGTCACGCTGGCCGGTTCGGCCGATCTGATGGCCGAGCTGACGCTGGCGGACGCCGCCGACATGCCGGACGTGGTGACGCGCGTGCTGCCGTCCATCGACGGGGTGGAGCACGTGGAGGCGCGGCTGGTGCTGCGGCCGTTCCGCCGCGCCGGCCAGTGGCGTATCCAGGCCCAGCCCGATGGGGCGGCGGCCGAGCCCGCCGCGGCGCAGCCGCCCGCCGCATTGACGGATGCTGAACAGCGCATGGTGGCCTACCTGATGCGTGATGGCCGCGCCAGCCTGGCGGAACTGGCCGAGCATGCCGGAGTCAGCGAGCCCACCGCGCAGCGTCTCTTGCACAACATGGTGGAGCGTCGCGCGCTGAGTTTCCGCGTGGAAGTGGAGCCGGCGCTGGTCGGCTTTCCGGTGGAGGCGGTGATTTCGGTGCAGGTGCGCCCGCAAGCCGTGGACGCGCTGGCCGCGCATCTGGCGCTGGACCCCAACACCCGCTGCCTGTTCGGCACCAGCGGCGCATCGCAGCTGTTCTGGCACGTGCTGTGCCGCGACAGCCTGCATCTGTGGGATGTCGTGACGCGCCGCCTGGGCGAGCTGGACGGCGTGTTGAACAGCGAAGTCGGCGTGGTGATGCGGGCGCACAAGCGTTGCGGCATCGTGCGCGCCGGCGGGCGGCTGGGCGCGGACGCGTAGCATCGCGGCCGCGCCGGAGCGGGACGCGACCGGTTCACCAGACCGCGTCGTCCGAACCTGGTGCGCGCAGATGCCGGGCAAAGCGCTGCGACAGGAACTCCACGAAGGCAATTGTCTTGGCCGGCAGGTTCAGGCGTTCGGGATACAGCGCATGGATGTCCGCGGGCGGGGTGCGCCAGTCGGCCAGCACCGCGCGAAGACGGCCGGCGCGCAGGTGCTCCGCCGTTTCCCATTCCGAACGCATGACGATGCCGTGGCCGTCCAGCGCCCATTCCAGGGCGCTTTGCCCATCGTTGGAGCTGAGCGGGCCGCGCACTTTCACGGTCTCCGCGCGCTGGCCCGATTCCAGCCGCCAGGTGCCATAGGCCACGTCGTTCTCGCGCACCACGATGCAGCGGTGGCGTTGCAGGTCGCCCGGCGCGCGCGGCTCGCCATGGATTTCCAGGTAGCGCGGCGACGCGCACAGCAGCCGCCGATTGGACGCGATCTTGCGCGCGGTCAGGCGCGCATCGGGCAGGTCGCCAAAGCGCACCGCCACGTCGAAGCCTTCTTCGATCAGGTTCAGCGGCCTGTCGGTCAGGCGCATCTGGACTTCCACTTCCGGGTACTGGCGGGCGAAGTCCGACACCGCGGGCACGATGTGGGCGCGGCCAAAGCCGAATGTGGCATTCAGCCGCAGCAGCCCCTGGGGACGGGCGCGGGCGCTCGATACGGAACGTTCCAGCGCTTCCAGGTCCGTCAGGATGCGTGCGCCTTCTGCCAGATAAAGCTCGCCTTCCTGCGTGACGCTGACCCGGCGGGTGGTGCGGTTCAGCAGCCGCACACCCAGGCGCTGCTCCAGCTTGGCCAGGCGCGTACTGACCGCGGGCGGGGTCAGGCCCAGTTCGCGGGCGGCGGCGGACAGGTTGCCGTGCTTGACCACCAGCGAGAAGAAGGCGAGATCGGAAAGGGCGTCCATGCGCTTATTTATAAACTTAATTTAATAAAGCTTTATCTGGAGAAGTAATTATAAGAACCGGACCGGCTTATACACTGGCCTCACCACTAAAGAGCCGCCTGGCGCGGCCAACCGAGGAGACCAGGAATGAAGATCAACAAAGCTGCCGGCGTTCTATGCGCGGCCATTGCCGCATCCTGTTGGACCCAACCGGCCGCCGCCGACGCCTTTCCCCAGCGCGCCGTGACGCTCATCGTGCCGTTCGCGCCCGGCGGCAGCGTGGACATCGCCGCACGCCTGATTTCCGATGCCTGGGGCCGCGCCCTGGGGCAGAGCGTGGTGGTGGAGAACCGCGCCGGCGCTTCCGGCAACATCGGCATGGCCGCGGTGGCGCGCGCCGAGCCCAACGGCTACACGCTGGCCGTCAACACCATGTCGCTGGCGATCAACCCGGCGTTGTTCCAGAACATGCCGTTCGACACGACCAAGGACCTGCGTTCGGTCGGCACGATAGGGACGTCGCAGCACGTGCTGACGGTGACCAACCAGTTGCCCGTGGCCAATGTGAGCGAGTTGCTGGCCTATGTGCGCGCGCGGCCCGCCAACGACCTGAGCTTCGGTTCGGCAGGCACGGGCAGCACCTTCCACATGGCCGCGGAACTGTTCAAGTCGGTGTCCAAGACCCAGATCCTGCACGTGCCTTACAAGGGCGGCGGCCCCGCCATGGTGGACACCATCAGCGGCCAGGTGCAGATGAGCTTTCCGGTGCTGTCCGCGGCCAAGCCGCAGGTCGACGGCAAGAAGCTCAAGGCGCTGGGCGTGACCGGCACCAGGCGTTCGCCGCTCTTGCCCGACGTGCCCACCATCGCCGAGTCCGGGCTGCCCGGCTACGAGTTCAACACCTGGTTCGTCATCAGCGCGCCCGCGGGCACGCCGCAAGCCGTGATCGACACGCTGAACGCCAAGCTCGAACAGGCCTTGCGTTCGCCCGAGCTGGCGCAGCGCATGGGCCGCGAAGGCTTCGATCCGCTGATTTCCACGCCCGCCAAGACCGACGCGATGGTGGCCGCCGAGATGACGCGCTGGGCCGGCATCGTCAAGGACGCCGGCATCCAGGCCAACTGATCGGGCCGCAAGACCCAACTACGAAGGACGCAAGACATGCCCGGCAAGACGCTGTACGACAAACTGGTGGCCAGCCATGAGGTGGCCCGGATCGACGACGAGCACATCCTGCTTTACGTCGACCTGCACATCATGAACGAATACACCAGCCCGCAGGCCTTCAGCGGCCTGGCCGCGCGCGGGCGCGGCGTGCTGCGTCCCGGGCAGCAGATGGCGGTGGTGGACCACATCATCCCCACGCATCCGGTGCCGGCGGCGCTGCGCGTGATCGCCGACGACGCTTCGTCGCGCCAGGCGCTCAACCTCAAGCGCAACTGCGACGCGCAGGGCATCGCGTTGTTCGACACCACCGATCCGCTGCAAGGGATCGAGCACGTGATCGCGCCTGAGCATGGCATGGTGCTGCCGGGCATGGTGGTGCTGTGCGGCGACAGCCACACCACCACCTACGGCGCGCTGGGCGCGCTGGGCTTCGGCATCGGCACGTCCGAGGTCGAACACATATTGGCCACGCAGACGCTGGCGTACCGGGTGGCGCGCAACATGCGCATCCGCGTCGACGGCGCGCTGCCGGCCGGTGTCACCGCCAAGGACCTGGTGATCTGCGTCGTGCACCGCATCGGCGCGCAAGGCGCGCGCGGGCATGCGGTGGAGTTCTGCGGCGAGGCCATCGCCGCGCTGTCCGCCGAGGCCCGCATGACCTTGTGCAACATGACGGTGGAAGCCGGCGCCCGCGCCGCGCTGATCGCGCCGGACGCCACCACCGAGGCCTACATCGCCGCGCATGCGCCCGAACTGCAAGGCGAGGCGCTGGCGCAGGCGCGCGCCCATTGGGCCACGCTGCGCTCGGACGAGGACGCCGCGTTCGACGCCGAGCACGTGCTGGATGCCGCCGCGATCGCGCCCTTCGTCACCTGGGGCACCAGCCCGGACCAGGCCATGCCGGTGGACGGCGTGGTGCCGGACCCGCGGGCCGAGCCCGACGCGCTGGCCCGCCTGGCGCTGGAGAAGGCCATGGACTACATCGGCCTCGCGCCGGGCACGCCGATAGCCGGCGTGCCGATAGACCGCGTGTTCATCGGCTCCTGCACCAACGGGCGCATCGAGGATCTGCGCGCGGCGGCAGCCGTGTTGCGCGGCCGCAAGGTGGCGGCCGGCGTGCGGGCCATGGTGGTGCCCGGATCGGGCGCGGTGCGCGCGCAGGCCGAGGCCGAGGGCATCGCGGCGCAACTGATCGAGGCCGGCTTTGAATGGCGCCAGCCCGGCTGTTCCATGTGCCTGGCCATGAATGACGACGTGCTCAGCCCGGGCGAGCGCTGCGCCTCCACCACCAACCGCAATTTCGAAGGCCGGCAGGGGCGCGCGGGCCGCACGCACCTGATGTCTCCGGCCATGGCCGCCGCCGCCGCGCTGGCCGGCCGCATCGTCGACGTCCGCGTCTGGGAGCAACACGCATGACCGCAATCATCGAGGGCGTCGCCGCGCCGCTGCCTTTTTCCAATCTGGACACCGACCAGATCATGCCCAAGCAGTTCCTGCGCATCATCGACAAGGCAGGGCTGGACCGTGGCCTGCTGCATGACCTGCGCTTTGACGTGGGCGGCGCGCCCAGGCCCGAATTCGTGTTGAACCAGCCCGCCTACGCCGGCGCGTCCATCGTGGTGGCGGGGCCGAACTTCGGCTGCGGCTCCAGCCGCGAGCATGCGGTGTGGGGTTTGCAGCAGTTCGGCATCCGCGCGGTGATCGCGCCCAGCTTCGGCGAGATCTTCTACTTCAATGCGGTGAACAACGGCCTGCTGCTGATCAGCCTGGCGCCGGCCGAGATCGACGCCTTGCTTGCCAGGGTGTCCAATACGGCCACCAACCGCGTCGGCATCGATGTGGCGGCCGGGCGCGTCACCGCCATGGACGGCTGGACGGCGGGGTTCACGCTGCCTGAACGGCACCGCCGCATGTACGCGCAGGGGCAGGACATGGTGGGCGCATCATTGCAGCGGCTGGACGAGGTGGAGCGTTTCGAGGCCGGCCATTGGGCGCGGCATCCCTGGATGAAAGATCTGGCGCGCCGTGTGCGCGACCGCCTGAACCAAGAGGCCATATGACCGCATTCTTCGACCTGCCCGTGCGCCGCATCGCGGCCAACGGCATCGACATCGCAGCCCGCGTCGACGGCGCTGGCCCGCCGCTGCTGCTGCTGCATGGCCATCCCCAGACGCACGCCATCTGGCACCGCGTCTGGCCGGAACTGACGCGCCACCGCACGTGCGTGGCGGCGGACCTGCGCGGCTACGGCGATAGCGACAAGCCGGCCGCGTCGCCGGACCACGCGGCCTATTCCAAGCGGGCGATGGCGGCCGACATGATCGATTTGATGCGCGCCTTGGGCCACCAGCGCTTCGAGGTGCTGGCGCACGACCGCGGCGCGCGCGTGGCGCACCGGCTGGCGCTGGACCATCCCGCCGCCGTCAGCCGCATGATGCTGCTGGACATCGCGCCCACGCTGGACATGTACGAAGGCACCACGCGCGCCTTCGCCCAGGCCTATTACCACTGGTTCTGGCTGATCCAGCCGGCGCCGCTGCCCGAAACCATGATCGAGCGCGACCCGGTGTTCTACCTGCGTTCCGTGATGGGCGGGCGGCCCGGCGGACTGGCGCACTTTTCCATCGAGGCCATGGCCGAGTACGAACGCGCTGCGCAATTGCCCGGCTGGGCCACGGGCATCTGCGAGGACTACCGCGCTTCCGCCACGCTGGACCTGGAGCACGACCGCGCCGGCCGGGAGGCCGGCGAACGCCTGCGCCTGCCATTGCGTGCGCTGTGGGGCGAGCGCGGCGCCGTGGGCCGCAACTTCGACGTGCTGGCGCTATGGCGCGCGATCGCGGACGAGGTATCCGGCGGTCCGTTGCCGGGCGCGCACTATCTGGCGGAAGAATGTCCGGACGCGCTGCTGGCGCAGGCCAGGGAGTTTTTCGGCTGGCGCGAATAGAGGGCTGCCCGCGTGTAGCACCGTGCGCGCGGGCAGGTATTCAAGTCCGGGCGGGGCATAGGGCCATCCAAAAGGGGACGCACTCCGGGTGTTAACCTACGCCCGATGAATCAGCACCACGTCGACCTCTCCAAACTCCCCGACGCCGAAGACGCGCAACGCGCCTTCAAGGCTTCGGATTCGCCCTGCGTGGCCGTCTGCTCCACGTTGTTTGACGACATTTGCCGCGGCTGCGGCCGCACCGCCATGGAAGTCGCCAACTGGGTGTTCATGACGGAAGAGGAAAAGCGCGAAGTCTGGGTGCGCATCACGGCGCAAGGGTATCCGCGCCGCAACAACTAGCCGGCGGCCGCGCAGGCCGTCTTGGGCATGTCACATGGCGCGGGCTAAATCGCGCTATTGCCCACTTCCGGCTCCATCATGCGCATCGTCCTGGTCACGGATGCCTGGCATCCGCAAGTCAATGGCGTCGTCCGCACCTGGACGACCATGCAGCAGATCCTTGGAGAATGGGGCCACGAGCTGATCGTGGTGAACCCGCAGGGCAGCCGCACCGTGCCGGCGCCCTCCGAGCCCGACCTGCGGCTGTGTCTGCAGCCCGGCCGGCAATTGCGCCGCATCCTGGGCGACATCGTGCCCGACGCCCTGCACATCGCCACCGAAGGCCCGCTGGGCCTGGCCGCGCGCCGCATGGCGCTGGCGCGGGGCTGGCGCTTCACGACGTCGTTCCACACCATGTTCCCGGACTACCTGCAGGCGCGCATGGGCATCCCGGCGGCCTTGCCCTGGCGTTATCTGCGCTGGTTCCACCGGCCCTCGCAGCGGGTGCTGGTGCCTACGCCCACGGTGCGAGACGTGCTGGCGCGGCGCGGCCTGGGGAACCTGCAGATCTGGTCGCGCGGGGTGGACCCGCGCAAGTTCCAGCCGGGGGCAGGCCAGGCCTTCCCGGACCTGCCCCGTCCCGTATTCCTGAGCGTGGGCCGCGTGGCGCGCGAGAAGAATCTGGACGCCTTCCTGTCGCTGGACCTGCCGGGCAGCAAGGTGGTGGTGGGGGCGGGGCCGGATGAGGCGCGGCTGAAGAAGCGCTTTCCCGGCGCGATTTTCCTGGGCATGCGGCACGACGAAGCGCTGCCGGCGCTCTACGGGTCGGCCGACGCCTTCGTCTTCCCCAGCCTGACTGACACCTTCGGCCTGGTCATGCTGGAGGCCATGGCCTGCGGCACGCCGGTGGCCGCTTTCCGCAGCGAAGCGCCGCTGGCGGTGGTGACCCAGGGCGTCACCGGTTTCCTGGACGAAGACCTGGCCCATGCCTGCCGCTCGGCCCTGTCGCTGGACCGCCATGCGGTGCGCGAACACGCCCTGACGCGCAGCTGGGACTCGGTGGCCGCGACCCTGCTGGCTGCACTGGTGCCGCTGGACGGGAGCGCCCGCGGCGCGGAGCATGCGCAGGCGTCGTGCGTGCCCGGAGGGGCCGTGCTTGCGCGGCGGCCTGGCGGCGAAATGCCCGCCAGGGAGCCAGGGGTTTGATCCTTGGCGGACGGTTCCCGGGTACAATGCCCGGCAATCCTGAGGAGCGTTGCGACGACCCTGCGGTTCCCGCCAGCCGGCACGGCAAGCGGGGCCAGGCTCGCCAGGCTCAGGAATCCTTGTTCAAGCGGCGCGCCTTGCGCGGCGCTACAGCAACGGCGCTCACCTTTGTCGCATATGGCGGGAAAGGCGAGCACTCGACCTTCGTGGTGCCTTCGCGTTGTCCGGCCATATCCTGCGCCGTTCGTATTTCACGTGGAGCCTACACACCATGAACGCTGTGACCGATAAATCCTTTTCCGACTACCTCGTCGCCGACATGTCGCTGGCCGGCTGGGGCCGCCGCGAACTCGCCATCGCCGAAACCGAAATGCCCGGCCTGATGGCCATCCGCGAGGAATTCGCCGCCAAGCAGCCGCTCAAGGGCGCGCGCATCGCCGGCAGCCTGCACATGACCATCCAGACCGGCGTGCTGATCGAAACGCTGGTGGCGCTGGGCGCCGAAGTGCGCTGGGCCTCGTGCAACATCTTCTCGACGCAGGACCACGCCGCCGCCGCCATCGCCGCGTCGGGCACCCCGGTCTTCGCCGTCAAGGGCGAAACGCTGGAAGAGTACTGGCAGTACACCCACAAGATCTTCGAATGGCCCAATGGCGAAAACGCCAACATGATCCTCGACGATGGCGGCGACGCCACCTTGATGCTGCACCTGGGCACCAAGGCCGAGAAGGACATCTCGGTGCTGGCCAACCCGGGCAGCGACGAAGAGCGCATCCTGTTCGCCGCCATCAAGGAAACCCTCAAGCGCGATCCCAAGTGGTATTCGACCCGCCTGGCCCTGATCAAGGGCGTGACGGAAGAAACCACCACCGGCGTGCATCGCCTGTACCAGATGTCGCAAAAGGGCGAGCTGGCCTTTGCCGCCATCAACGTCAACGACTCGGTCACCAAGTCCAAGTTCGACAACCTGTATGGCTGCCGTGAATCGCTGGTCGACGGCATCAAGCGCGCCACCGACGTGATGGTCGCTGGCAAGGTTGCCGTCGTGGCCGGCTACGGCGACGTCGGCAAGGGCTGCGCCCAGGCGCTGGTCGCGCTGCGCGCCCAGGTCTGGGTCACCGAAGTCGATCCGATCTGCGCCCTGCAGGCCGCCATGGAAGGCTTCAAGGTCGTGACCATGGAAGAAGCCGCCGCCCACGGCGACATCTTCGTCACCGCCACCGGCAACTACCACGTCATCACGCGTGAGCACATGAACGCCATGAAGGACCAGGCCATCGTGTGCAACATCGGCCACTTCGACAACGAAATCGACGTCGCCAGCCTGGCTGACTGCAAGTGGGAAGAGATCAAGCCGCAAGTCGACCACGTCATCTTCCCGGACGGCAAGCGCATCATCCTGCTGGCCCAGGGCCGCCTGGTGAACCTGGGTTGCGCCACCGGCCACCCCTCGTTCGTGATGTCGTCCTCGTTCGCCAACCAGACCATCGCCCAGATCGAGCTGTTCACGCGCAACGAAGCCTACACCTCGGGCCAGGTCTACGTGCTGCCCAAGCACCTGGACGAGAAGGTCGCCCGCCTGCACCTGAAGAAGCTGGGCGTGAAGCTCACGACCCTGCGCCAGGATCAGGCAGACTACATCAACGTGCCGGTGCAAGGCCCGTACAAGCCCGAGCACTACCGCTATTGATGGTTGTAGCAAAATAGGCAAGTGCCGCGCCATGTCGGCGCGGGCTTTCCGGTCTGCGGGACCCCTGTCGCGAACGTATCGCCGCGACAGGGCCGGCGGGCTCACAACAGGAGATCGAACATGGCATTGATACTCGTCTGGATCCTGAACGCGGTGGCCTTGCTGGCCGTGGCCTACCTGCTGCCCGGCATCACCGTGGCCAGCTTCGGATCGGCGCTCATCGCCGCGCTGGTGCTGGGTCTGGTGAACATGCTGGTCAAGCCGGTGCTGGTGCTGCTGACGCTGCCGATCACGATCGTCACTCTCGGTCTCTTCCTCATCGTCATCAACGCCTTGTTGTTCTGGTTCGTCGGCTCCGTGCTGAAGGGCTTCCAGGTCAACGGGTTCTGGTGGGCCGTGGGCGGTGCGATCCTGTACAGCATCATCTCTGGCCTGCTCACGAAGCTGATCCCCTAATGTCTGATTCGACTACTCCCGCTTTCAGTCTGGAATTCTTCCCGCCGCGCGACCTGGCCGGCCAGGAACGGATGGTGCGCGCGGCCAAGCAGATGCTGGCCATCCAGCCCAAGTACGTCAGCGTGACCTTCGGCGCGGGCGGTTCCACCCGCGCCGGCACGGCGGACGCCGTGCGCACGCTGCGCAACCTGGGTTGCGAGGCGGCGCCGCACCTTTCGTGCGTCGGCGCCACGCGCCAGGATCTGCGGGACATCCTCCAGGCCTACAAGAACGACGGTGTGCGGCGCGTGGTGGCCCTGCGCGGCGACCTGCCCTCGGGCATGGGCGGCGATGCGGGCGAACTGCGTTACGCCAACGAGCTGGTGTCGTTCATCCGCGAGGAAACGGGCGACTGGTTCCACATCGAAGTCGCGGCCTATCCCGAAATGCACCCCCAGGCAGCCAATCCCTCGGCCGACCTGGACCATTTCGTGAACAAGGTCAAAGCTGGCGCCGACGCAGCCATCACGCAATACTTCTTCAACGCCGACGCTTACTTCGACTTCGTCGACCGGGCCCAGGCCAAGGGCGTGAACGTGCCTATCGTGCCGGGCATCATGCCCATCACGAACCACACGCAGCTGCTGCGCTTCTCGGAAATGTGCGGCGCGGAAGTGCCGCGCTGGATCCGTCTGCGCCTGGCCGAGTTCGGCGACGACAAGGCCTCCATCCGCGCCTTCGGCGTGGACGTGGTCACCGAGCTGTGCCAGACGCTGCTGGACAACGGCGCGCCGGGCCTGCATTTCTACACCTTGAACCACGCGGAAGCGCCGCTGGCGGTGTGGAAGGAACTAGCGGTGCAGGCGTAACAGGCTGCCCCGCCATAAAGGCCAAGCCCACCCGAGAGGGTGGGCTTTTCTTTGGCCGCGCGCCCGGTGTGCGCCGTCAGTCGGCGTACACCCCCGCCTTGCGGATGATGCCGCCCCATTTGTCGACCTCGGATTGCAGCCAGGTCTGCAGGCCCTGCGGGGTCTGCTTGGATTCCGGCACGATCTCGGCGCCCAGTTCCGCCATCTTCTGCGTGAAGGCGGGGTCCTTCAGCGCGGCGCGCAACGCTTCGTTGAACTTGGCGACGGCTTCCGGCGGCGTGCCCTTGGGCGCGTAGACGCCATGCCATACCTTGACCTCGAAGCCCTTCAGGCCATTCTCCTGCAGGGTCGGCGCATCGGGCAGCGTCTTGATGCGGTCCAGCGTGGTGACGCCGTACAGCTTCACGCGGTCGGCCTTGATCTGCGGAATGGTTTGGGTGGTCTGATCGCACAGTACGTCCACCTGCCCGCCCAGCAGGGCGGTCATCGCCGGCGCCGTGCCGGCATAGGGCACGGTGGTGAACTGCACGCCCAGCGATTCCTGCAGCAGCATGCCGCAGAGCTGCGACACCGCGCCCAGCCCGGCGTTGGCCAGGTTGATCTTGTTGCCGTTCTCCTTGGCGTACTTGATGAAGTCCTTCATGCCGTCCGCGGGCAGGTCCTTGCGGCCCAGCAGCGTCATGGGAACGTCGGCCACCTGGCCGACATAGGCGAAGTCCGTCAGCGGGTTGAACGACAGCTTGCGGTACAGCGCTGGCGCGGTGGCCATGCCGTTATGGTGTATCAGGAAGGTGTAGCCATCGGGCGCGGCGCGCGCCACGTGCTGCGACGCCAGCGTGCCGCCGGCGCCCGTGCGGTTCTCGATGATGATGCTTTGGCCCAGCGTCTTGGACATGGACGCGCCCAGGCTGCGCGCCACCACATCGGTCGGCCCGCCCGCCGCGAACGGCACGACCAGTGAAATGGGATGGTTGGGATAGGCGCCTTGCGCGCCGGCGGTGCCAGAGACCAGGCAGGACAGGGCCAGCACGGGCCAGGCCGCGCGCTTGAGCGCGCGCGCGTAGATAGGGGGCATGTCTCGCTCCTTGTGGTGTTGTCGGGGCCCCCAAGGCAAAGCATGACGGCCGGACACCAGTGTGGCGCGACAGCGCCCGGATGAGAATTCGCGGTTCCGCAAGCCGGGTTTCGGTTGCTGGAAAGGAGGGTTTACGCGGAAGGCGATATGAGCGGGGGATTTTCCTGCTCGTCCTGCGAACCGAGTCCGCTGCACGGGAGGGCTGCGGCTTGCAGGCGGTCATGAAAGTAACGGTGAAAAATCTCCCAGTCTCGGTACTGCGCGGACGCCACCTGGAAGGCGCACAGCCGGCCCACCAGGCTGCAGATCCAGTCAGCGCATTGAAGGGTCTGGAACAGGTGGCTTTCACCTTGAATCAGCGGCTCGACCAGCGTTCTGCATTGGTCGGTGGCATCTTCGAACATCGCCAGCGTGCAGGCTTCGACATTCATTTCGCGCCACCGGCTGCCCGCCTGTTGTTCGTCGATCAAAAGCATGAAGGTGGCCTGTCTTGCCGAGAAAAACCGATCCGCGCGTCGGACTATGCGTAGCAATTGCTGCTTGAAGATCTCTGCGGGTTGATGCGATGTCGCGTCTGTTGTCTTTTGCTCACCGCTGTAGATCACGTGTCCGCCGATTTGTCTGATCCGGTTCAGCAAACGCCCCGTTGCGGTCCGCAACTGCTGGTACTTTTCAACATTCCGGACGGTATAGAGTTGTGCGCCTTTCTTTTCCCAGCGGTACGCAGGTTGGTCTTGCCGTTCCAGTTCGAACTTCAATAGATGGCATTTCAGTTTGTAGAAGTAGATGGCGAATTCGCGCACGGTTTCCACAGGCAAAACCAACCCGCCGAATCCGAATACCGGGCTCGTCCGGTGTTTGCCATGATCACGGGAGACGAAGGGTCCGATGTGGCCGAACTCGTCCAGGTACATGACGTAATGCATGACGTAACCCTTTGCCCGAAACATGGCTTGTATGCGAATCGAAGCAGTGTAGGGCGCGGGGGACGGTCGATTTTCCTTCAGTGAATGGAAAGATCGCACTCAAATTCATCTTGGCAACGATCATGCCGCACAAGAACACGAAAGCCCGCAGCAGTGAATTGCGCGGGCCTCGGAAGGTGGGCATATGGCGTGCATATACGTTGAAGAAACTCTATGCCGATTCCGGTCGTGCCACAAGGGATCAAGGCGTCCGGAACACGCAAATGTGCGCGGGAACCTGCGGTATCAGACGGAATTCCGGGTTTCAGCCTGGAAGACTCGGCGTGTTCCTGTCGGCAACGGTCCCTAGTTCGCCTGATCCTTCCCCGGATCTTCCGCCAGCACCTGCGGCGCCGAATAGTTCGACACGGGCGCATCCACCGGCTCCGCACGCAGCGGCTGGTGCACGCGGCTGGGAGGGACCAGCGAATCGGGCGAGTCGGGATTGGTCCAGAGCGGGTCCGGGATCTCGGCGAAGACCTGGCGCAGGCGTTCGCCCCAGGTGCCGCGGATCATGCGGAAGTACTCGTTGTGCTCGTCGATGCTGGCGAAGTGCGTGACGCGCAGCGAGTGCGTGTCGTAGACCAGCAGGTCCAGCGGCAGGCCGACCGAGATGTTCGACCGCAGCGTGGAATCCATGGAGATCAGGGCGCACTTGGCGGCTTCGTCCAGCGAGGTGTCGGGGCGCAGCACGCGGTCCAGGATGGGCTTGCCGTACTTGGCCTCGCCGATCTGGAAGTACGGGCATTCCTGGCCGGCTTCGATGAAGTTGCCCGCCGAATACACCTGGAACAAGCGGCAGCGTTCAGTGCCGATCTGGCCGCCGAAGATCAGGTTGACGTTGAAGTCCACGCCCTGCTCGCGCAGGGCCGGGGCTTCGTGGTGGTAGACGCTGCGCACCGCCGCGCCGACGCGGCGGGTGGCCTCGAACATGTCGGGGGCGTTCCAGACGGTTTCGCCGTCTTCGTCGTGTTGACGCGCCAGGGCGTTCAGCACCGCCTGGCTGACCGCCAGGTTGCCGGAACTCATCAGCACCATGACGCGGTCGCCCGGGCGTTCGAACACGGTCATTTTGCGGAAGACGCTGATCTGGTCGACTCCGGCATTGGTGCGGGAGTCGGCCAGGAACACCAGGCCGGAATCAAGGCGGGCTGCGACGCAGTAGGTCATGATCAGAAATAGGGAAAACCACGCCGCATTGTATTGCGGCGAGGCCGGCGGGATGTTACTGCTGGGCGCTGGACTGGACCTGCACGCTGACCTCCATGGATTCCTGGCCGCCGCCGTTGCGCACGCCGCGCACCGGCGAGGCCGAGTCATAGTCGCGCGCCACCGCCAGCCGGCAGTGGCAGTCCGAGGCGAACTGGCGGTTGGTGATGTCGACGCTGGTCCAGCCCACGTCGGGCAGCCAGACGTCGGCCCAGGCGTGGCTGGCCGCGTGTTCGGCGGTGGTGTACAGGTAGCCGCTGACGTAGCGCGCGGGCACGCCCAGGCCGCGCACGCAGGCCAGAAAGAGGTGGGCGTGGTCCTGGCAGACGCCGTGGCCCATGGCCAGCACCTGGTTGGCCGCGGTGGTGACGTCGGTGGTGCCGGGCTCGTAGGCGACGCGATCGCTGACCGCCGTGGCCAGGGCCAGGATGTCGTCCGGCGTATGCAGGCCGCCAGGCAGCGCCTCGCGCACGAAGGCCATGACGGTGTCGTCGGCCTGGGTCAGCGGCGTTTGCACGCAATAGGCGTGCACCGGCAGGCGGCTGTCCTCGCTGCCCAGCAGGCCGCGTTCCTGCGGCGCCACCAGCACCTGTCCGACCACGCGCAGCTCGATGTCGGTATGGGGCTGGTTGAGCGTCAGCGTGTGCGTGATGTTGCCGTAGGCGTCCACCTGCTTGTCCAGTTCGCCGGGCGCTTCGATGTGCCAGCGCAGCACGCGCTGGTGTTCGTCGTCGCGCGGGGTCAGGCGCAAGGTCTGGATGCTGTAGGTGACCGGGGCGGTATAGCGATAGTGAGTGACGTGGGTGATGATCTGTTTCATTCTGCTCTCCTGCCTAGGCCGACAGCGGCACCAGGAAGTCCTGGCTGATCCGGTTGCCCAGATCGTTGATGCGGTCGAGGAAGTGCTCCAGGTACTGGTGCAGGCCGCTGGCCAGGATGTCCTCGACGCGGCCGTATTGCAGTTCCGCGCACAGCATGCCGGCGCGCCTTTCGGTTTCGGTCGAGCGCTGGTTGGAAACGCGCGCCAGGTCGTCGGCCACCGCGCGCATCGAGGCCAGCAGCGAGCGCGGCATGTCGCCGTGCAGGATCAGCAGCTCGGCCACGCGGTCGGGGGTGATGACGTCGCGGTACACCTTGCGGTAGATCTCCAGGCCCGACACCGAGCTGAGCAACGCCGACCAGCGGTAGAACTCGCTCTGCAGCGCGGCCGCGCCGGCGGGCTCAGTTCGGCCGTCATGGCCGTTGGCGCCGCGTTCATGGAACTTCACGTCCAGCATGCGGGCGGTGTTGTCGGCGCGTTCCAGGTGCATGCCGATACGCAGGAAGTACAGGGCCTCGTCCTCCAGCATGGTGCCGATGGTGACGCCGCGCGCCAGGTGCGAACGGAACTTGACCCATTCGAAGAACTCGCCCGGATTGCGCTCCAGCAAGCCCGTATGCAGGTGCTTGAGCAGTTCCAGCCAGGTGGTGTTGTAGGTTTCCCAGACCTCGGTGGTGAGGCTGCCGCGCACCGCGCGCGCGTTCTCGCGGGCGGCGCGCATGCAGGAATAGATGGACGAGGGGTTCTCGGGATCGCGCACCATGTACTGCAGCACGTCGTGCGGCGAGATGGCGGCGTACTTGCTCTGGTATAGGCCTTGCAGCTCGGAGATGCGCAGCACGGCCAGCCACGAGCCTTCGCGCCGCTGCGCGTCCTGCGGCAGCAGCGACATCTGCAGGTTCACGTCCAGCATGCGGGCGGTGTTCTCGGCGCGTTCGGTGTAGCGGCACATCCAGAACAGATTGTCTGCGGTTCGGCTCAGCATGTTCAGTCCTCCTCCAGCACCCAGGTGTCCTTGGTGCCGCCGCCCTGGCTGCTGTTGACCACCAGCGAGCCCTCGGTCAGCGCCACCCGGCACAGGCCGCCCGGCACGGTGCGGATGTCCTTGCCGCACAGCACGTAGGGCCGCAGGTCCACGTGGCGCGGCGCCACGCCCGATTCCACGTAGGTCGGCACGGTGGACAGCGCCAGCGTGGGCTGCGCGATGTAGTTGGCGGGGTTGGCGCGCACGCGGTCCTTGAAGGCGTCGACCTCGGCGCGCGAGGCCGACGGCCCCACCAGCATGCCGTAGCCGCCGGAGCCGTGGACTTCCTTCACCACCAGTTCGTGCATGTGGGCCAGCACATGTGACAGCTCGTCCGGCCGGTTGCAGCGCCAGGTGGGGACGTTGGACAGTATCGGCTCCTCGCCCAGATAGAAGCGGATCATGTCCGGCACGTACAGATAGGTGGACTTGTCGTCGGCGATGCCGGTGCCGATGGCGTTGGCCAGCGTGACGCGGCCGGCGCGGTACACCGACAGCAGGCCCGGTACGCCCAGTGCGGAATCGGCGCGAAACGACAGCGGATCGAGGAAGTCGTCGTCCAGGCGGCGGTAGATCACGTCCACCTTGCGGGGCCCCTGCGTGGTGCGCATGTAGACGGTGTTCTGTTCGACGAACAGGTCCTGGCCCTCCACCAGCTCCACGCCCATCTGCTGCGCCAGGAAGGCGTGTTCGAAGTAGGCCGAGTTGTACATGCCGGGCGTCAGCACCACCACGGTGGGATCGTCGCCGCCGTGCGGCGCGACTTCGCGCAGGTTGTCCAGCAGCAGGTCAGGGTAGTGCGCCACCGGCTCCACCTTGATGCGGCTGAAGGCGTCGGGCATCAGCCGCATCGACATCTTGCGGTTCTCCAGCATGTAGGACACGCCGGATGGCACCCGCAGATTGTCTTCCAGCACGTAGAACTCGCCCGCGCCGGCGCGCACGATGTCCACTCCGGCGATGTGGCAGTAGATGTCCTCCGCCACGTCCACGTCCTGCATCTCGGGGCGGTACTGGGCGTTCAGGAACACCTGCTCGGCGGGCACCACGTCCGCGCGCACGATGTCGTGCCCGTGATAGATGTCGTGGATGAACATGTTGAGCGCGCGTACCCGCTGCTTCAGGCCGGCTTCCAGCAGACGCCATTCGGCGGCGGGAATGACGCGCGGGATCAGGTCGAAGGGGATCAGGCGTTCGGTGCCGGCCGCGTCGCCCGCCACCGAGAACGTGATGCCGACCCGGCGGAAACTCAGGTCCGCTTCCAGGCGGCGCGCGGCCATGGCCTGCGCGGACTGCTCGTCATGCCAGCGCTCGAAAGCCTGGTAGTGGGAGCGTATGCCGCCGGCGCTGTCGCGCATTTCGTCATAGGCGGGGGGACGGGGTGATCTGTCCTTCATGGCTCCTCCGGTACAGTGCCGGCGGCCGGTCTGCGCGCGGCCGCCGTCCGGCCGATATCCGGCCGGTTGCTAGGGATTAAGCAACCCGCATGCCAGCCTGGCCGGCACGCGCGGGGGCGCCCCTGAGGACCAATATCCTCCGAAGGGCGTTGCGGCGCCATCGCCGCGGCGGCTGAGGCCAGGGGATGGCGTGGGCGCCGGGTGCGGATTGGCCGGGCCTGGCGGGTGGAACGGGGTCAGCGGGGCTGGCGCGGAAATGCCTGGCCAGGGGAACGGGCGGGGCGGCGCTGCCGAAGAAAGCGCGCGGAAGTGCGCGGGCGCCGCGTGCTGCGGCCGGGGTCTGGGCTAGGCCCGGCGGCAGTCTCTATGATAGGCCGTGCACCGTTTTGGTGCAAACCGGTGGGGCAAAGCTGGTGCGTCAGTTCATGCGGAAGCTGTGCAGCGTGGTGCCGCCGGTGCCGCCTTGTTCCAGCGGCGCCTGGGGCACCCAGCCGTCCTGGGTCAGCACCGCGTCCAGCGGGAAGTCGTGGCTGGCGGGTTCATAGCCGGCGTCCAGTTCGCCGCAGCTCCAGGCGATGCCGATGGCGATGAACGGATGGCCGCGGTCGCGCAGCGCGGCCAGGGTGCGGTCGTAGTAGCCGCCGCCGTAGCCCAGGCGATCGCCCTGTTCGGTATAGCCCAGGGTGGGCACCAGCACCACGTCGGGCAGCAGTTCAGCGCCGGCGACGGGTTCCTGGATGCCATAGGGGCCGGCGCGCAATTCGGCGTCCGGCGTCCAGGGCAGGAAGGCCAGCGGGGCGTTGCGTTCGCGCACCACGGGCAGCGCCACGGCCACGCCGTTTTCGACCCATTGCTCGAGCAGCGGGCGCAGGTCGGGCTCGTCGGCCATGGGCCAGAAAGCGGCCACGGTGGCGGGCGCGGGACGGCCCGCGCGCACGGCTTCGTCGCGCGCCACATTCAGCCAGGTGAACAGGCGCGCGCGCATGAGCAGGCCGCCGCGGCTACGCTGGTCTTCCGGCAGTTCGGCGCGCAGTTTCCGCAATCGCGCGCGTAGCGGTACTGCGGTATCCTCTGGAGTATTTTGCGTAGTCATGCGGTGGCTGTAAGAGGGATGGACAAATGATGGCGAATGTGCGGACGCATGCGGACGAACATGTGGATTTCCGGCATGCTGGCGTACGGCAAGGCCAGTGTATGAGGGACAGGGCATGACACAGACTCTGCAACCCGGACGGTATCAGAAAACCGCGCGGAAATCCGGGTCCGCCGCCGCCGCCGAAGCCGCTCCCGGCCTGCGCCGCTGGTTGCCGCTGCTGGCGCTGTTTACCGCGGCCTGTGCGCCCGTGGATGCGCAGCAGCGCAGCGCATCGGTCAACACCCAGCCCCAGCCTCAGCCAGCCGTCCAGGCTGCGCAACCCGCCATTTCCGTTCCGCCCGCGGTGCTGGCCGGCCTGCCGCCGACGTCCCAGACCCCCGCGCTGGCCGCCGTGGTCGCCGCGCGCGAAGCCATGAACCGCAAGCAGTGGTCCGTGCTGGGCGCGCTGGTGCCGCAGGCCAAGCCGGATCCGCTGGGCATGTATCCCGAATACTGGCTGCTGCGCTACCAGTTGTGGACCCCGCCCGCCACCGGCCGGCCCACCGCCGACCTGCAGAAGTTCATCAGCGGCAATTCCGACGCCTACCTGGCCGACCGCCTGCGCGGCGACTGGCTGCTGGCCGCGGCCCGCAGCGGGGACTTCGAAACCGTGCGCAAGCTGGCGCCCGTGAAGAACAGCAATGCGCAGATCGAGTGCGCCATCCTCGATGCCAAGCACATGACCGGGCAGCGCGCCACGGCGGCGCAGGCCGCGGCCGTGTTCGCGCCCGGCGGCGCCTGCTGGGCGCTGTACGACCAATTGGTTGCCGACGGCATCATGGGCTGGGAGCAATTGGAGCCCCAGTTGCGCGACGCCATCGAAGCCAACAAGACGGCCGATGCGCGCAAGTTCGCGCAGTACATGTTCGAGCCGGGCGACCTGAAAACCTATGACCTGCTCATGAAGGATCCCATGAAGTGGCTGACGCGCCAGAGCCGTCAGCCAGTGGGCCGCAACGAGAAGGAACTGGTGACCATCGCCTTGGCGCGCCTGGCGCGTTCGGACGTCAGCGTGGCCGACTCCTACTTGCGCCGCGAATGGGGAAAGTCCGGGGACTGGTCCAAGTCCATGGCCAAGTCGAACCTGGCCTGGGTGCGCGGCCAGTACGCGCTGGTCGCCGCGCTGAATCTCGACAGCCGTGCGGACGACTGGTACCACGAGGCCGGCCACATCCGCATGACGGAGTACAACGCCGCCTGGAAGGTGCGGGCCGCCTTGCGCCAGCCCAAGATCGACTGGAAATGGGTCATCGAATCCATCGACCAGATGCCCGCCTCGCAGCAGGCCGACTCGTCCTGGATCTACTGGAAGGCCCGTGGCCAGGCCGCGCGCGGCAACAAGGAACAGGCCGCCACCGCGTACGCCAGCATTGCCGACCGCTTCGACTTCTACGGCCAGCTGGCCGCCGAGGAACTGGGCCGCCGCATCACCGTGCCGCCGCGCCCCGCGCCCCTCAGCGATCAGGAAATCACCGAGGCCCGCGCCAATCCCGGCCTGCGCCGCGCGATCCAGCTGTTCCGCCTGGGCTGGCGCGCCGAAGCCGTGCCGGAATGGAACTTCACGCTGCGCGGCATGAGCGACCGCCAGCTGATGGCCGCCGCCGAACTGGCGCGTGCCGAGAACATCTACGACCGCGTGGTCAACACCTCCGACCGCACGGAAAAAGAGTTCGACTTCAGCCAGCGCTTCATCGCGCCCTTCGAGGGCCGCGTCACCGCCAAGGCCAACGCCATCGCGCTGGATCCGGCCTGGGTCTATGGCCTGATCCGCCAGGAATCGCGTTTCATCATGGATGCGCGCTCGCACGTCGGCGCCTCCGGCCTGATGCAGCTGATGCCGGCCACGGCCAAGTGGGTCGCGGGCAAGATCGGCATGAGCAATTTCACGCCCGACAGTGTCAACGACTTCGACACCAACACCGAACTCGGCACCAACTACCTCAACATGGTGCTGCGCGACCTGAATGGTTCGCAGATGCTGGCCAGCGCAGGCTATAACGCCGGCCCGCGCCGTCCGCATAACTGGCGCTCGACCTTTACGCATCCGGTGGAAGGCGCGATCTTCGCCGAAACCATCCCGTTCAACGAGACGCGTACCTACGTGAAGAACGTGATGTCCAACTCGGTGTATTACGCGGCCATGTTCACCGGCCAGTCCCAGTCCCTGAAGGAACGCCTGGGCAACATCGTGCCGCTGGGCGCGGAAAGCACCTCGATCCCATGACGCGGGATCCGGCCACGGACGGCCTGCAGGTCTATATCGTGGGCGGAGCGGTGCGCGATGCACTGCTCGGCCTGCCGCCCGGCGACCACGACTGGGTCGTGGTCGGCGCCACGCCCGAGGACATGGCGCGCCGCGGCTTCGTGCCGGTCGGCGGCGACTTCCCCGTGTTTCTGCATCCGCGCAGCAAAGAGGAATACGCGCTGGCGCGCACCGAACGCAAGTCGGGGCGTGGCTACAAGGGCTTCACGTTCTATACCGGCGCCGACGTCACGCTGGAAGAGGATCTGCGCCGCCGCGACCTCACCGTCAACGCCATCGCGCAGAGGCAGGATGGCGAGCTGGTCGATCCCCTGGGCGGCGCCGCCGACGTGCGCGACCGCATCTTCCGTCATGTTGGCGAGGCCTTCGAAGAGGATCCGGTACGCATCCTGCGGCTGGCCCGCTTCGCGGCGCGCTTTGCCGATTTTTCCGTGGCGCCCGAGACCCTGGCGCTGTGCCGCAGCATGGTCGAGGCCGGCGAGGCTGACGCGCTGGTGGCCGAACGGGTCTGGAAGGAATTGTCGCGCGGCCTGATGGCGGCGGCGCCGTCGCGCATGCTGGGCATATTGCAGCAATGCGGCGCGCTGGCCCGCGTGATGCCCGAGCTGCAAGGCGTGGAACAGACTGCGGCCGATGTGGATCGCGCGGCCTCGCAGGGCCTGTCGCTGCCGGGGCGCTATGCCTTGCTGTGCCGGCTGACGCCCGAACGCGATGCCATGGGCCGTCGTCTGCGCGTGCCTACCGAATGCAACGATTACGCACGGCTGTTGCCGGAGGTGCTGGCGGGCCTCGATGCCGTGGAACAAGGTGGCGATGCTGCCGATGCGCAACTGGCGCTGATGGAGCGCGCCGATGCGTTGCGCAAGCCGGAGCGGTTTCTGGATTTGCTGGACACGGCTGCCGTGCTGCGTTCCGTGGACCGCGCGGCCTGGCAGTCGCGCGTGGCGATCGTACGCGGCGTGGATGCCGGGGCCATCGCCAAAGCTTGCGCCGGAGAGCCGGCGCGCATCAAGGAGCAGGTGCGCGCCGCGCGCCTGGAGCGCCTGCGGGCGCAGTGATTCCGCTATCGATTTGAAACGTGGCGGCCAAGCATGCGGGCCGCCACGCGTTCTTACAGCTTGCCTAGCCGGTCGCCGCGCGAGAACCCTGCCAGCGGTTCAGTAATGCCGCGTCCCACCGCCAATACCTTGAACAGTTCGCCCATCTCCGATTCGGACAGGAGTTTCTGCACGGGCGCCACGGCCTGCGCGTATTGCTGCACGTCGCTCGGGTCCAGCTGCGCCAACAGATCCATCAGCCCCGCGTTCATCAGGAAGCGGGCCTGCGAGGTATAGCCCAGGACCTGCAGGCCGGCCTCGAGCGCGGCATCCGCCATGGCGGTGAAATCGACATGGGCGGTGATGTCCTGCAAACCCGGCGCGGTGAATGGATCCCCGTGGGCGTGGTGGCGCAGGTGGCACATGAGCGTGCCGCCGGCGCGCTGCGGATGGTAGTACTCGCTGCGCGGAAAGCCATAGTCCACCAACAGCGCCGCGCCGCGCTCCAGCCAGCCGCCCATGGCGGCGATCCAGGCTTCGCCTTGCAGGTTGATCTCGGACACGTAGCCGGGCAGGGCTGGCATGCGGGCGGCGACGGCGGCGGCCAGCGCCGGCGGCGCGGGCCGGTCTTCCCAGACGAAGCCTTGCGCGGCGTCCACCGCCACGCCGCGTTCCAGCACTTCGCCGGTCTCGCTCCAGCGGAAGATCGACACCGGCATCGCGTCCAGCACTTCGTTGGCCAGCACGCAGCCGGCAAAGCGCTGGGGCAGCGCGTCCAGCCATTGCACACGCTCGCCGAATGCCGCCAGCCGTTCAGCCTGGCGGACGCGCAGGTCGGCCGACACTTCCAGGATCAGGTAGCGGGTCTGATCCAGGCCCATCGCGTCCAATTCGCGTAGCACGCCTTCGGCCAGGGCGCCGGTGCCGGCGCCGAATTCCAGCACGGCGTCGGTCTGCGTCTGGCGCAGCACCTGGGCCGCCTGGCGGGCCAGTGTGCGGGCGAACAGCGGGGTCAGCTGGGGCGCCGTGACGAAGTCGCCGGCGGGCGCGCGGACGTCACCGTCGGCGTCGGCCAGCTTGACGTTGCCGGCCGCGTAATAGCCCAGCCCGGGCGCGTACAGCGCTTGCGCCATCCAGTGGTCGAACGACAGCCAGCCGCCGTGGGCGGCGATGGTGGCGCGCAGGTGCGCCGCTGCGGCAGCGCTGTGTTCCTGGGCGGCGGGAGAGAGGGCGGGCAGGTTGGCGGGGGCGGATCGTTGCATGGTCGGGCGGTGCGTGGACAAGCGGACATTTTCCCAAAAAACAAACCCCGCGACAGGCGCGGGGTTTGTGTTGGGCTCAAGCGGGCGGATTAGCCGCGGCGGTCAGCCGACTTGCCGAAGCGCTTGGCGGGGCCGCCGGGGCGCTTGTCGAACGAGGGCTTGCCACGGAAACCGCCTTCCGGACGGTCGCCGCCGCGGAAGCCGCCTTCACGTTGCGGACGGTCGCCGAAGCTGGGACGATCGCCAAAGCTCGGGCGGTCGCCGAAGCTGGCGCGGTCGTTGTAGCTGGGGCGCGAATCGCGGTCGCCGCCACGGAAACCGCCTTCACGCGGGCCGCGCTCGCTGAACGGGCGGGCATCGCGCTGGGGGCGGTCGCCATAGCTGGGACGGTCGCCGAAGCTGGGGCGCGAATCGCGGTCACCGCCGCGGAAGCCGCCTTCGCGCTGGGGACGGTCACCGAACGGGCGGTTGCCCTGGTAGCCGCCTTCACGCTGCGGACGGTCGCCGAAGCTCGGACGATCGCTGAAGGAACGGGCCGGGCGGTCGCCGAACGGGCGATTGCCTTGGTAGCCGCCTTCGCGCGGACCGCCCTCGCGGTTGCCTTGATAGCCGCCTTCACGCGGCTTGAACTCGCCACGCGGGCCGCCGAAGGAACGACCCTCGCGGTTGCCCTGGTAGCCGCCGCCGGGACGCTTGCCGAACGGCTTGCCGCCGCGCGGGCCGGCGCCGCCAGCCGAGGGACGCGGGGTGCGCTTGGGTTCCAGGCCGGCGATCACTTCAGGGGTGATCGATTGGCCGATGTAGTGCTCGATGCGGCGGACCTTGTGGCGCTCGGAATGCGTGGCCAGCGTGAAGGCCAGGCCGCTGCGGCCGGCGCGGCCGGTACGGCCGATACGGTGCACGTAGTCTTCGGCTTGCATCGGCAGGTCGAAGTTGACGGCGTGGCTGATGCCTTGCACGTCGATGCCGCGGGCAGCCACGTCGGTGGCGACCAGGATGCGCAGCTGGCCGCGCTGCAGTTGCGACAGCGTGCGGGTGCGTTGGCGCTGGTTCATGTCGCCGTGCAGGGCGGCGGCGGCAAAGCCCTGGTCGGCCAGGCGGTCGGCCAGATCGTCGGCGCCGCGCTTGGTCGACGTGAAGACGATGGCCTGGTCCAGCGAGGCGTCGCGCAGCACGTGGTCCAGCAACTGCATCTTGTGGCTGGCGTCGTCCGCGTACAGCAGGCTTTGCGTGATGTTGGTGTGCTTTTCCTTGGCGCCGGCGATCTCGATGCGCTGCGGCTCGCGCATCATGCGCGAGGCCAGCTTGGCGACGGTACCGTCCAGCGTGGCCGAGAACAGCAGCGTCTGGCGGCCTTCCGGCAGGCGGCTGACGATGGTCTCGATATCTTCGATGAAGCCCATGTCCAGCATGCGGTCGGCTTCGTCCAGCACCAGCGTGTGCACGGTGTTCAGCTTGACGCGGCCCGAGTTCAGGTGGTCGATCAGGCGGCCGGGGGTGGCGACCAGCACGTCCACGCGGCGCGACAGCGCCTTCAGCTGCGCGCCGTAAGGCATGCCGCCCACGACGGTGGCGGTGCGCAGGTCGGCCAGCTTGCGGCCGTAGGTGGCGGTGGCGTCCGTGACTTGCAGGGCCAGTTCGCGGGTCGGGGTCAGCACCAGCACTTGCACGCCGACGCCCTTGTTGGCGGGCATCTGGGCGATGCGGTGCAGGGCCGGCAGCATGAAGGCCGCGGTCTTGCCGCTACCCGTCTGCGAGGACACCATCAGGTCGTGGCCAGCCAGCGCTTGCGGAATGGCCGAAGCTTGGACAGGAGTGGGGGAGGTGAAGCCAGCGTCTTGAATGGCCGACAACAGAGCGGGCGCAAGACCCAGGTTTTCGAAAGACATTACTTTCCCTTGCCGCAATCAATGCGACGCAGTGCTTGGTCGGGCCAGGGGATTAGGCGGCCGGATCCAGGCGACGGTTGATGGAGCATCGTGCCGACCGAATCAACCGTGCGCGTGGCGCGTTCTCGTGTACTGAGTGGAACGCAGGGCGAAAGGAAAGGAGGTCAGGAATCGATGATAGTTCGGCATGGGGCCGGGACTGTGTCACCCGGCAGACTGCGAAAACTTCCGCTAAATCAAGGCGGTAAATGCCGAACTCGTTTTGTGCAGTGCGGCGATCATAACCCGAATTCGCCCTGCATGGGAATTATTTTTTTGTCCAGCGCCCAATCAATAGGGTTTTTCCCTTGGTTGGTCAGCCACTGATTGGTGGTCAGGAAATGGCCACAGCCCAGGAAGGGCACCGGGGGCCTTCTGGCAGACAGAGGGGAGGGGTGGTTGGACATCAGGACCAGGTGGCCGCTGTTGTCCGGCAGCAACGCCCGCTTGGCCTGGGCATGGGCGCCCCACAGCATGAAAACCTTGGGCGACGGGTCGCGCGCGACCAGGGCGATCAACGCGTCCGTCACCGTTTCCCAACCGCGCTTGGCATGCGAAGCGGGCTGGCCGTCTTCCACGGTCAGCGCGGTGTTCAGCAGCAACACGCCCTGATCCGCCCAATCGCTCAGATCGTTGCCCGCCGGCACGCGGGTGCCCGGAAACTCCTGGACGATCTCATTGAAGATGTTGCGCAGGCTGGGCGGCCGCTTGCAGTCGTCCGGCACCGAGAACGCCAGGCCTTGGGCCTGGCCCGGGCCGTGATAGGGATCCTGCCCCAGGATCACCACGCGCACGTCCGACGGCTCCAGGCCGTGCAGGGCGCGGAAAGGCGTCGCGGGGTAAATGGTCGCACCTTCGCTCAGGCGCCTTTCCACATGTGCGGTCACGGCGGCCAGGGCATCGGCCACAGGCTTGGCGGCAAAAGCCTCCTGCCAGGCGGCTGGCAGTTGCGCCGTCTGGGCGGAGAGGGCTAGGGGAGTCAGTCGGTTGTCGGTCGGCATGGGCGGGATTTTGGCATAGCGCGGACCGCGGGCCGGGGTGAGTCGGCCCGTCTTGCTTCAAACCGGCCACCCATCCTGCCGATAGGCCGAATCCCAGAACATCCATTCCAACTGTGCGGCACGCGTATACGCGGCGTGCATCTGCGCCAGTGTTTCGGCGGACGCCTTTTCGGCGACGCGGTCGACCGTGGTGATGACCCGGCGCACCAGGGCGTGGAAGTCCTCGCAGGCATAGGCCTCGATCCAGGCCGAATAGGGATTGGGTTGGGCCGCGCGCGCATGGATTTCGCGGCCGATCTCGGCGTAGATCCAGAAGCACGGCAGCAGGGCCGCCAGCGCCACCGGGTACGGCGCGCTCCAGGCGGTGGCGATCAGGTAGCTGGTGTAGTGGTGGCAGGCCGGGGTCAGTGGCGTCGCTTCGAAGGTGGCGTCATCGATGCCGAACTGCTTCAGGAAGCCCGCGTGCAGCGTGCGTTCGGCCACCACCGCGCCCTTGGCGGCGTCGGCGAACTGCACCACGCCGTCGGCGTCGTCGGCCTTGGCAGAGGCGATGGCCAGCGCGCGTCCGAAGGCCACCAGGTAGTGCGCGTCCTGGATCATGTAGTGCTTGAATGCGTTCTCGTCGAGCTGGCCGCTGGCCAGTTCGCGGTTGAACGGCATGTCGCGCGTGGTTTCGTAGAGTGCGGCGTTGCGCGCCCAGGCGTCGGAGCTGAAAGACATGGGGTTCCTCAAGACAGACTGTCGGCGTGCGGCTGCGCGCCGGTCGATAAAAGCGGGCTAGGGTAGCAAAACGTGCGGGGCGTCAGGCCTTGCGCTTGCGGTGATGCCGGACATAGTCCTGCAGGACCTCGCGCAGCACCACGGCCTGGTTGTGTTCAGTATTGCGGGCGCCGTAGAGCAGGGTCAGCGGACGGTCGCCGGCCGCGTCCAGCAGGGCAGCCATGCGGGCCTGCTGTTCGGGTTCCGCCAGTTCGGCCTGGTAGCGCTGGCGGAATTCTTCCCAGCGGTCTTCGATGTGGCTGAACCATTTGCATAGTTCCAGGGTGGGCGCGATGTCGCGGGCCCATTCGTCCAGGTGCAGGTCCGCCTTGCGCAGTCCGCGCGGCCACATGCGGTCCACCAGCGCCCGGTAGCTGCCTTCCGGGCCCAAGCCCTCGTAGACGCGTTGCACAGCGATGGCGGACGGTTTCATGGCGGTTCCAGGGAAGGATGGCGAACCTCGCTACTTTAGCGCCCGCCGTCCCTGCTCAACCGGCGTTCAAGGATTTGCCGCGGCGCCGGCGCGCGTGCCGCAGGTGCGCAGCACCAGGAAGCCGACCACGGCGGACGCCAGCGAGCCCGTCAGCACGCCGATCTTGGTGGCGTCGATGGCGGCCGGGTCGCTGAACGCCAGGGCGCCGATGAACAGGCTCATGGTGAAGCCGATGCCGCACAGCAGCGACACGCCGTACAGCTGCATGTAGCTGGCGTGGCGCGGCAGGGTGGCAATGCCGCTCTTGATGGCCAGCCAGGCAAAGCCGAACACGCCCAGCTGCTTGCCCAGGAACAGGCCCAGCGCCACGCCCAGGGGCACGGGCGCCGCCAGGCTGCCCAGGCCCATGCCGGCGAACGACACGCCGGCATTGGCGAAGCCGAAAATCGGCACGATCAGCAGGGCGACCGGCTTATGCAGCGCATGTTCCAGCGCATGCAGGGGCGAATGCGCGCCCGGATGGCCCTGGTTCTGCGGGCGCAGCGGAATGGTCAGCGCCAGCGCCACGCCGGCCAGCGTGGCATGCACGCCGGACTTCAGGACGAAGTACCAGAGCACGGCGCCGATCAGCAGGTACGGCGTCAGGCGCAGCACGCCGGAGCGGTTCAGGCAGAACAGGCAGACCAGCAGGGCGCCCGCCATGCTCAGCGCGACCACGTTGAGTTCGGCGGTATAGAACAAGGCGATGATGACGATGGCGCCCAGGTCGTCCAGGATGGCCAGCGCCGTCAGGAAGATCTTCAGCGAGGTCGGCGCGCGGCTGCCCAATAGCGCCAGGATGCCCAGCGCAAAGGCGATGTCGGTCGCGGCCGGAATGGCCCAGCCGCGCAAAGTGCCGGGGCTGCCAAAGTTGATCAGCACGTAGATCAGCGCGGGCAGCGCCATGCCGCCCAGGGCGGCGATGCCGGGCAGCACGATGCGGGCGGCGCCGCGCAGCTGGCCGTCCAGGACTTCGCGCTTGATCTCAAGCCCGACCAACAGGAAGAACACCGCCATCAGGCCGTCGTTGATCCAGTGCAGCACGGTTTCCTTGAGCACGACCGGACCTGCCTGGAAGCCAAGCTTGGTCTCCAGCACGCTGAAATAGGCCGGCGCGGCCGGGCTGTTGGCCACCACCAGGGCGACCAGCGCGGCCAGCATCAGGACATAACCGCCCAGCGCTTCGGAGCGGAGAAACGATTGCAGGAACGAGACCGGCTTGTGGGGAGGGACGGTAGGGGCGCTCATGCAGTACCGCCCTTGCTTACGTTTTGATAAGATGCGCGTTTCATTCCTGAATTTTACCTGAATTCAACTTTCGGGATTCCTCTACTTCGTCGAACATCTTTCAATTATTCGAAAAAATAGCTCATCAGCGTCGAATATTTGGCGTTGCTTGTCCGGCGGCCAAACCCCTTTCCCTCGAATCCCGACCAGTCCGTGGCTCGCAACGCCGCCTGGCGACTCATGCTAGCCAAATGCCATTACGCCCTCTTACGGTATTGACCTACACGCCTGGCAAACCCGGCGCCGCGAGCCGTCTGGTGGATGTCGGCGACGCACTGGTCGTGCCTGCGGCGCCGACGCCGCACGGTGTCTATCAAACCCGTCAACTGATTCCCAGCGCGCGTCTGTTGGGCTGGGCCCGCTCGGGTGCGCGCTTTGAACTGTCCCGCACGGGCGCGGCCCGCGTCTGGTCCGAAGGCCGGATGCAGGCTTCGGAGTGCCCGCGCGATCGCGCCAGCGCAGGCGCGGCCGAGTTGAACCAGGAAGACATCGCTTACCTGGAGGCCTACCTGTTGTCGCAGGGCCGCCGCTGGAGCGACGCGCACACCACCCATAGCGGTCATCCCTGATCATGCGCGATCCCATCGAATCGTTCCAGCGCGTGGCCGCCACGGATACGCGCCTGCGCATCCTGCATACCGAAGCCGCCACCTCGTTCGGCGGCCAGGAGTTCTGCATCTACAAGGAAATGATCGCCATGCGCGAGCGCGGCCATCATCTGGAAGCGGTTTGCCAGCCGGATGCAGAGCTGGGCAGGCGTCTGCGCGAGGCCGGTTTCACGGTGCATCTCGTCCCCATGGACGGCCCGCTCAATTTCGTGCGCTGCGTTGCCTTCGTGCGCCGGTTATTGCGCAGCGGCCGTTTCGACGTGGTCAATACGCACAGCCGGCGCGACACCGTCCTGGGCGCCATCGCGGCGCGGCTGGCCGGCACGCCGCTCATCGTGCGTACCCGCCATCTGGCCAAGCCCATCAATTCCCTCTACGCCTACACCTGGCTGGCGCACCGCGTCATCGCCGTCAGCCGCTACGTGCGCGGGCAATTGCTGGACGGCGGCGCCCGCCCGGGCGCTGTCGCCACCATCCATTCGCCGGTGGTGCTGCCGCAGGTGCACCCTGGCGTCTGCGTCAGGCGCGAACTCGGCTTGCCCGAGGACGCGCTGGTGGTCGGTTGCGTGGCCGTCATGCGACCGGACAAGGGCCATTGCGACCTGATCGACGCCTTCCATCGCATCGCCGCCACGTTTCCGAATGCCCATCTGGTGCTGGTGGGCGAAGGCCAGCCCATGGCTGGGCAGCTGCAGGCGCAGGCGGCGCAACTGGGCCTGGCGCCGCGGGTGCATTTCACCGGCCGCCGCGACGATATCGGCAATGTGCTGACGGCCTTCGATGTGTTCGCGTTGCCGACGCGGCGCGAGGCCTTGGGCACCGTTTTCATCGAGGCCGCGGCCATGGGGGTGCCGGTGGTGGGCGCCAACGTGGGCGGGGTGCCGGAAACCATGGAGGCCGGTGTGACCGGATTGCTGGTGCCGCCGAGCGATCCGGCGGCATTGGCCAGCGCGCTGGAAAGTTTGCTGGCCGATCCGGCGCTGCGCCGCCGCATGGGTGATGCGGGCCGTGAGCTGATCCGGGGCCAGGGCCGATTTTCCGCCGAACGCGCGGCTGCGCTGGTGGAACAGGCGTACGCCGGCTGGCTGGCGGAACTGCGGGGGGCTGCGCGCGCCGCCTGAGGCGGGCGGCGGCTCAGTGCCAGAGCAGGGCGTTCATGGCCTCGACCAGCCGGTCCCGGTAGCGCGGCAGCAGCGCCTGCACGCGCGCCTGGCGCTCTTTCCATTCCAACGATTCAGCGCCGGCGGCGATGCGCGGCGGCGCCCAGATCGGGTCGGGAAAATGGCGGTCGCCGCGCCAGCGCGGGATCACGTGCCAGTGCAGGTGCGGCACCATGTTGCCCAGCGAGGCCAGGTTGATCTTGTCCGGTCCCAGGACCGATTGCTGGGCTTCTTCCACCACGTACACGGCCCGCATCAGCAGGTCGCGGCCGTGGGTGGACAGGCTGGTCATTTCGGCCAGATGGCCGTTCCAGATTACCCGCGTGAAGCCCGGATAATCGGCGTCGGCGACCTCGATGATGCGCAGGTGCGGACCGCGCCACAGCAGCGTGCCGCCGTCTTCCTGGCACAGCGGACAGTTGGGGTCGCGTGCGCTCACGGCATCACCTTGCGGTACTGGATGAAGCCCGAGCGGTCGGCGATGCGGTCGTAGAGCTGAATCGCGGTGGCGTTGGTTTCATGGGTCAGCCAGTAAACGCGCGCGCAATTGGCGGCGGCCGCCTGCGCGTACACGTGCTCGATCAGCTTGCGGCCGGCGCCGGTGCCGCGCACGTCCGGGTCCACGTACAGGTCCTGCAGATAGCAATAGTCGCCTGCGGTCCAGGTGGAGCGGTGGAAGATCCAGTGCACCATGCCGACGGCCCGGCCGCTTTCGTACGCCAGCGCCGCGTGCATGGGTTCGGCGGGGTCCAGGAAGCGCGCCCAGGTGTTGCGCGTGACCGCGTCGTCGATGTTGACGCGATAGAACTCCTGGTAGCCCTTCCATAGCGGCAGCCAGGCTTCGAAGTCGGCGGCGACGATGGGACGGATTTCTGCGGTACTCATGGCTTGCGGCCTCCAGGCGGGATTCAGAGTTGATCTTCCATGGCTTCGACGATGTGTCGCAGCACTTGCAATCGAGCGTAGCGCTTGTCGTTGGCCGAAACCAGATGCCACGGCGCGTGCGCGACGTCGGTGCGCGTCAGCATTTCGTTGGTGGCGGCCGCGTAGTCCTTCCATTTGTCGCGGTTGCGCCAGTCGTCGGGCGTGATCTTGAAGTTCTTGAAGGGCGAATTCTCGCGCTCCTTGAAGCGCTCCAGCTGCACGTCGGGCGTGACCGCCAGCCAGAACTTCAGCACCAGCGCGCCGCTGGCGGCCAGTTGGCCCTCGAAGTCGTTGATCTCGGCATAGGCGCGGCGCCAGTTGGCCGGCGCGGTCAGCTTCTCGACGCGCTCGACCAGCACGCGGCCGTACCAGGAGCGATCGAAAATGGCGATACGTCCATGGCGCGGCACGTGGCGCCAGAAGCGCCACAGATAGGGCCGGGCCAGTTCCTCGGTGGTGGGCGCGGCGATCGGCGTGATGTCGAACTGGCGCGCATCCAGCGCATGCGTCACGCGCCGGATCGCGCCTCCCTTGCCGGCCGCGTCCTGGCCCTCGAACACCAGCACCAGCGAGCGTTCCTGGAATTTCCTGGAACGGGCCGCGCGCGCCAGCCGCCCTTGCAGCAGGCCCAGTTCGGATTCGTAGTCGTCCTTTTCGGTCTTGGCGTTGTAGTCCAGGTCGCCCAGGCGGTCGACGATGCGCGTGGGGCTGGCATGCGCCACGAAGGCGGGCGGGATGCGCGGCACGCCGCGCTGGCGCATGGCAGCCAGCACCGCTTCGGCCGTACGCGCCGCGCGCATGTCCTCGTCGGCGCTGGGGATCACGACCCAGGGGGCGTGGCCGCTGTCCGTATGGTTCAGCACCACCTGGCCGGCGTTGCGGATGCGGTCGTATTTCTTGTAGACCTTGAGATCGACCGGGCTGACCTGCCAGGAGGTTTCAGGGCTGGCCAATAATCGCTCGGCACGCGCTTTCTGGGCCTGGGCCGACAGATGGAACCAGAGCTTGACGATCTGGACGCCCTCGGCCGCAAGCATGGCCTCGAAGCGGCGGATCGCGGCGGCCTGGGCTTCTATGCTGTTCTGGTCAGGCTTCTTGCGCGTGGCTTCGAGCACCAGCGGCGTATACCAGGAACCGAAGACGATGCCGGTGCTGCCCTTGGGCGGCAGATCGTGCCAGTAGCGCCAGAAGGGCGGACGCTCCAGCGCGGGGCCTTCGCGCGGTCCGTAGGCCAGCGTCTTGATATGGCGCGGATCCATCCATTCGTTCAGCAGGTTGACGGTGGCGCCCTTGCCGGCGCCGTCGATGCCGGCGATGACCACCAGCAGCGTCTTGTCCGCGTTCTGCAGACGCTGGTATTGCGCGTTCAGCAAGGCGACGCGCAGCTTCGCTTCCAGCGGCTTGAATTCTTCCTTGGACAGGCTGGGGTCGGCTTCGGCTTCTGCAAACATGGGGGGATCCGTCTGATCGGCAATTCTGCGATCAGCCGATCTTGCGGGATAAGCCCCAGGCGCGCAAGCCCGGATCGCGGCGCGGTCAGAGCGCGTCGACGGGGATCTTCAGGTAGCGCACGCCGTTGTCCTCGGCCGGCGGGAAGTGGCCGGCGCGGATGTTGACCTGGATGGCGGGCAGGATGAGGGTGGGCATGGAGAGCGTGGCGTCGCGCCGGGTGCGCATGTCCACGAATGCGTCTTCGCCTATGCCGTCGCGCACGTGGATGTTGGCGCGGCGCTGTTCGGCCACCGTGGTCTGCCAGGAGGCTTCGCGCCCGGCGGGCGGGTAGTCGTGGCACATGTACAGCCGGGTTTCGGCGGGCAGGCTCAGCAGGCGCTGGATGGAATGGTAGAGCTGATGGGCGTCGCCGCCGGGGAAGTCGCAGCGCGCCGTGCCCACGTCCGGCATGAACAGCGTGTCGCCGACGAAGGCGGCATCGCCGATCAGATAGGCCATGTCGGCCGGCGTGTGGCCGGGCACGTGGATGGCCTGCGCCGTCAGCGCGCCGATGCGGAAGGTCTCGCCGTCCTTGAACAGATGGCCGAACTGCGAGCCGTCCAGCTGGAACTCCGGCTCCAGGTTGAAGATCTTCTTGAAGACGCCCTGCACGGTCTGGATGCTTTGGCCGATAGCGATGACTCCGCCAAGCTGGCGCTGCAGGTAGGGCGCGGCCGACAGGTGGTCGGCATGGGCATGGGTTTCCAGCAGCCATTCCGTCTTCAGGCCGTGCTGGCGCACGTAGTCGGCCACGCGGTCGGCGCTGGCGGTGCTGCTGCGGCCGGACTTGGGATCGTAGTCCAGCACCGAGTCGATGATGGCGCAGGCGCCGCCTGGCGCGGGCTCATGCACCACATAGGTGACGGTGGCGGTGACGGTGTCGAAGAAGGCCTGGATCTGGGGAGACATGGACGCTCGCGTCGCAGCGAGTGGCTGCATCAGGAAACAATATATGTATTTCAATAATATTGTTGAATATTATATTAGTCAATATAATGATCAAATCCTACCCAGCAGATTGATGCGCATCAAATGAATCATGTCCTGACCGAGTGCGAAGCCGCCGCCCTGCGCGAATCCGCCTCCCAAGCTTGCGCCTTGCTCAAGGCGCTGGCCAATGAAGACCGCCTGCTGCTGCTGTGCCAACTGGTCCAGAACGAGCGCAATGTGAGCGAGCTCGAATCGCTGACCGGCATCCGCCAGCCCACCTTGTCCCAGCAGCTGGGCGTACTGCGCGACGAAGGGCTGGTCGCGACCCGGCGCGAGGGCAAGTACGTCTATTACCAGATGGCCAGCTTCGAGGTCAGCCAGGTGATGAAGACCTTATCCAGTTTGTACTGCGGCCGGACCATGGAGTCACTGGAGTCACTGAAATGAGCATTGCCTGGACCTCCTTCACTCCTGTATCCGCCGGCGCGGGCGGCTTGCTCATCGGCGCCGCGGCCGTGCTGCTGATGGCGGGTGCGGGCCGCATTGCCGGCATCAGCGGCATCCTGGGCGGGCTGCTGCCTCCCGAGCGCGGCGGCATGTGGCGCGTGGCCTTCCTGATCGGCCTGTTCGCCGCGCCATGGCTGTACCGCCTGGGCAGCGCCTTGCCGCCCATCGTGGTCGAAGCCAGCACGACGCGCCTGATCGTGGCGGGCCTGCTGGTGGGCATCGGCACCCGTTACGCCTCGGGCTGCACCAGCGGCCATGGGGTCTGCGGCGTGTCGCGCGGATCGCGCCGCTCGCTGACCGCCACCGCCCTGTTCATGGCTGCCGGCTTTGTCGTGGTCTATGCCACGCGCCATCTGGGAGGACTCTGACATGGTTGCGCTGATCGCTTTCGCGTCAGGCCTGGTATTCGGGCTGGGCCTGATCATTTCCGGCATGGCCAACCCGGCCAAGGTGCTGGGCTTTCTGGATATCGGCGGCGCCTGGGACCCGTCGCTGGCCTTCGTCATGGGCGGCGGCGTGCTGGTCACGGCGGTGGGCTTCGCTTTCCTGCGCCGCCGCCGCGCCAGCCTGTCGGGCGAACCCCTGCGCTGGCCCACGGCCACGCGCGTGGACCTGCGCCTGGCCGCGGGCAGCCTGGCGTTTGGCGCGGGCTGGGGGCTGGCCGGCTTCTGCCCGGGGCCGGCGCTGGTGGCGGCATCCGCCGGCGTGTCCGAGGCCCTGATCTTCGTGGCCGCCATGGTTGCCGGCATGGCAATATTTTCAGTCCTGGAAAAATTCAAAAGCCGGTAGACCGGCAAGGAGACAAGCATGCCGATAGCAGAGGCGCAGCGCGATTTCGATGTGGTGGTGGTGGGCGGCGGATCGGCGGGCATAGGCGTCACCGCCAGCCTGCTGCGCCGCCGCCCGGACCTGCGCATCGGCGTGATCGAACCCAGCGACAAGCACTACTACCAGCCGGCCTGGACGCTGGTGGGCGGAGGCGCCTTCGACGTCGCCAAGACCGTGCGCCCGACCCGCGAAGTCATGCCCAGGCGCGCCACCTGGCTGCAGGCGGCCGCGGCTGGCTTCGAACCCGAGGCCAACCGCGTGCTGCTGTCCGACGGCCGGGCGGTGAGCTACCAGCAGCTGATCGTCTGCCCCGGCCTGCGCCTGGCCTGGGACAAGATCGAGGGCCTGGCCGACACGCTGGGCAAGAACGGCGTCAGTTCCAACTACCGCTACGACCTGGCGCCCTATACCTGGGAACTGGTGCGCGGGTTGAAGGGCGGGCAGGCGCTGTTCACGCAGCCGGCCATGCCCATCAAATGCGCCGGCGCGCCGCAAAAGGCCATGTACCTGGCCTGCGACCACTGGAAGCGCACCGGCGTGCTGGACCGCATCGACGTGGAGTTCGACCTGGCGGGCGCGGCGCTGTTCGGCGTGCCCACGTTTGTTCCGCCGCTGATGCGCTATGTCGAAAGCTACGGCATCGCGCTGGCCTTCAACTCGGCGCTGGTGGCGGTGGACGGCGCGGCACGCAAGGCCTGGTTCGATCTCAAGGACGCCGACGGCGCGGTGACGCGCGTGGAAAAGTCCTTCGACATGCTGCACGCGGTGCCGCCGCAGGTGCCGCATGACTTCCTGAAGAACAGCCCGCTGGCTGACGCCGCCGGCTGGTGCGAAGTGGATCCGTCCACGCTGCTGCACGTGCGCCACGGCAACGTATTCGGACTGGGTGACGGCATCTGCACCAGCAATGCCAAGACCGCCGCGGCCGCGCGCAAGCAGATCGTCACGGTGGCCGAAAACTTGCTGGCGCTGCGCGAGGGCTACGCCATGCCGGTCAAGTACGACGGCTACGGCTCCTGCCCGCTGACGGTGGAGCGCGGCCGCATCGTGCTGGCCGAGTTCGGCTACGGCGGTAAGCTGCTGCCCACCTTCCCGCTGGACCCGACCGTGCCGCGCAAGAGCGCCTGGTTCCTCAAGGCCACGATGCTGCCCTGGATCTACTGGAACGGCATGCTCAAGGGCCGCGAATGGCTGGCCCGCCCGCTGGGTAACTGAGCGTCTCCATGATCGATACGGTGTTGGCCGCCAGCGCGGCGCTGGGGGCGTGCGTGGGCCTGATACTCGGGCTGACCGGCGCGGGCGGCGCCATCATGGCGGTGCCTCTGCTGGTCTTCGGCCTGCACTTGCAGGTGTCGCAGGCCGCGCCCATCGCCCTGTTGGCGGTGGGGCTGTCGGCCGCCCTGGGCGCGGTGCTTGGCCTGCGCAAAGGGCAGGTGCGCTATCGCGCGGCGGGCTTCATGGCCGTTACCGGCATCCTGGTGTCGCCGCTGGGTCTGTGGGCGGCGCGGCGTTTGCCCAATGCGCCGCTGGCCATCATCTTCGCCGGCGTGCTGGGCATGGTGGCTTGGCGCATGTGGAACCAAGGCAACAAGCCGGCGGCGCAGGCCGCGCCGCGCACGCCGCCCTGCCAGCTCAACGCCAGCACCGGCCGGCTGCGCTGGACCGCGCCCTGCGCGCGCGCCTTGACGGGTGCGGGGCTGATCGCGGGATTCCTGTCCGGCCTCTTGGGCGTGGGGGGCGGCTTTGTCATCGTGCCCGCGCTGCGGCGCGCTACCGACCTGACCATGCAGGCCATCGTCGGCACGTCGCTGGCCGTGATCGCGCTGGTGTCCGCCAGCGGCGTCGTGGCCGCGGCGGCGGGCGGGCATCTGGACTGGCGTATCGCCGCGCCTTTCACGGCGGCGGCGGTGCTGGGCATGCTGGGCGGGCGCAAGGTGGCCGACCGGTTTCCCCCGCGCCGCCTGCAGCAGAGCTTTGCGCTGTTCGCGGGCCTGGTGGCCGTGGCGATGCTGGTGAAGGGCGTGCTGGCGCTGCTCGCGGCCGCATGAGGCCGCGAGCCCGCGTCGCTTACTCGTAGGTGCGGATATCGTCGATGACCTTGCCGTCGTTCGGCAGGCCATCCGCATCCACCCATTCCACGTCGCTGCGCAGCTTGGTCACGTCGCGCACCGATTCGGCGATGCGCTTGCCCAGCTCTTCGCTGCGTACCCGCGATTCCACTTTGAGCACCATGCGGTCGGACCCCGTGCTGCCGCTGATCACCAGCCGCGCGCGCAGGATCTCGGGATGGCGGCGCGCCACGTCGGCCACCTGCGACGGATGCACGAACATGCCGCGCACCTTGGTGGTCTGGTCCGCGCGCCCCATCCAGCCCTTGATGCGGGTGTTGGTGCGCCCGCAGGGCGAAATACCGGGCATGACGGCGGACAGGTCGCCGGTGCCGAAGCGCACCAGCGGATAGTCCGGATTCAAGGTGGTGACCACGACCTCGCCGACTTCGCCGTCCGGCACGGGTTCGCCGGTGCCGGGGCGCACGATTTCGACAATGATGTCCTCGCCCAGAACCAGGCCTTCACGGGCCGGGGTTTCAAACGCGACCATGCCCAGGTCGGCGCTGCCGTAGGCCTGGTAGCCGTCGATGCCACGCGCGGCCAGCCAGTCGCGCAGCGACGGCGGAAAGGCTTCGCCGGACACCAGCGCGCGGCGCAGCGAATCCAGCTTCACGCCCAGCTCGTCGGCTTTTTCAAGGATGATCTTGAGGAAGCTGGGCGTGCCGGTATAGCCGGTGGGCGCCAGGTCCTGGATCGCGCGCACTTGCTGTTCTGTCTGGCCAGTGCCGCCGGGAAACACGGTGCAGCCCACGGCATGCGCCGCGGTTTCCATCATGGAGCCGGCGGGGGTGAAGTGATACGAAAAGCAGTTGTAGGCCAGCTCGCCGGCGCGGAATCCCGCGGCGTGCAGAGCCCGGGCGAAGCGCCAGTAATCGCTGCGCGCGCTTTCCGGCTCGTAGATGGGACCGGGGGACGCGAACACCCGCATCGCCTCGCCCCAGCCGATGGCGGAGAAGCCACCGAAGGCTTTCTGCGGTCCGGCAGGCGCGGCCGCGTCGGCGCGGCTGTGCTGCTGGCGTTCCAGCAGTTCGTGCTTGCGCAGCACCGGCAGGCCCGCGAGGGCCGCGCGCGACGTGATGGCGGCGGGGTCGATGCCGCGCAGCTGCTCGGCGATGGCGGGCGCGCGCGCAATGGCCCGCGCGATCGCGCCGGGCAGGGCGGCCATCAGCTCGCGCTCGCGTTGCTCGGGCGCTCTGGTTTCGAGAACATCAAAAAACTGGGACATGGGATCACACCCTCTCGTATGCCAGGGATCACGCCAGCCAGCGCTTGCGCCGGCGGTAGAACTTGTTGTCGCGGAAACTCTTGCGTTCGCCGCTGGAGATGCCCAGATAGAACTCCTTCACGTCCTCGTTCTGGGCCAGGTCGGCCGCCGCGCCGTCCATCATCACGCGGCCGTTTTCCAGGATGTAGCCGTAGTCGGCGTAGCGCAGCGCAATGTTGGTGTTCTGCTCGGCCAAGAGGAAGCTGACACGCTCGCGCTGGTTCAGGTCGCGCACGATCTCGAAGATTTCCTCGACGATCTGCGGCGCCAGGCCCATGGAGGGCTCGTCCAGCAAGATCATGTTCGGGTTGGCCATCAGTGCGCGGCCGATCGCGGTCATCTGCTGTTCGCCGCCCGAGGTGTAGCCGGATTGGCTGGCGCGGCGCTGCTTCAGGCGCGGAAAATACTGGTAGACGCGGTCCAGCGCCGCCGCGGTGTCGGCGCGGCTCATGCTGCGCGTATAGGCGCCGGTCAGCAGATTTTCCTCGATGGTCAGGTGGGCAAAACAATGCCGGCCCTCCATCACCTGCACCACACCGCGCTTGACCAATTCCGCCGGCGACAGCTTCTCGATGCGCTGGTCGCGGTATTGGATGTGGCCCTTGGTGACGTCGCCGCGCTCGCCCTTGAGCAAGTTTGAGATGGCGCGCAACGTGGTGGTCTTGCCCGCGCCGTTGGCGCCCAGCAAGGCCACGATCTTGCCTTCCGGCACTTGCAGGGAAACGCCCTTGAGCACCAGGATCACGTGGTTGTAGATCACCTCGATGCCGTTCACGTCGAGCAGCACCTTGGGGGTGTCTGCGGGTACTGCGGAAGTCGTTGCAGCGGTCATGGCTGTTCCTGCGGCTTGGTGGCCGCCGGCCCCTTATGCAGGACCGGCGGCCGGTTCACATCAGTTCTCGCAAGTGCGGGGCGTGATGTTCTTTTCTTTCGCGTACTTCGCTGCGCTTTCCTTGACCATCGGGTCCAGGATGGTCTTGTCGGCCTGGTACCAGTCGGAGGCGACCTTGAACTTCGCACCGTCCCACTGCACGATGCGGGCCCAGTCGTCGCCCTTGTGGTTGCTGCAAGAGGTCTTGACCGGACGCATGATCTGGCCGAAGCCCAGCTTGTCCAGCTTCTCCTGCGTCAGGTCCAGGTTCTCGAAGCCCCAGCGCACCTGGTCCGGCGTCAGCGCCTTGCCCTTGCCGAACTTTTCCTGCGCGGTGCGGATCGCTTCCACCTGCAGCATCGAGATCATCATGCCGCGGGTATGGGCGATGGTGCCCAGCGTGGTCTTGCCGGTCTTGTCCGAACCCTGGCCCTTGTCGTAGACGAACTTCTTCAGGTCGTCGTAGACCTTGTCGTGTTCGGCGCCGCTGTTGTGGATGGTGATGGCGTTGTAGCCCTTGGCGACATCGCCCAGGTCCTTCACGTCGCCTTCAGAGCCGGCCCACCAGATGGCGTACATCTTGTCGCGCGGATAGCCGCTGGCCTGGGCTTCGCGGATGGCGGTCGGCGTCATGATGCCGGCGCTCCACAGCAGCACGTAGTTGGGGCGCGCCTGGCGGATCTGCAGCCAGGTGGACTTCTGTTCCACGCCGGGGGCGGTCACGGGATAGAGCACCAGCTCGAAGCCTTCCTTGGCCGCGCGCTTCTGCAGCAGGGGGATCGGCTCCTTGCCATACGGCGAGTCGTGGTAGACCAGGGCGATCTTCTTGCCCTTGAGCTTGTCCATGCCGCCTTCTTTCTTGGCGATGTCCTGGATCATCACGTCGGCCGCGGTCCAGTAGGTGCCCAGCAGCGGGAAGTTCCACTCGAACACGCTGCCGTCGACCGACTGCGACAGGCCGTAGCCCATCGTTTCGACCGGCACCTTGTCGACCATGGCCTTGTCGCTGACGGCGAAGGTGATGCCGGTGGACTGGGTGTCGAAGCCCGATGCGCCGGTGCCCTTGCCCTTCAGGCGCTCGTAGCATTCCACGCCGCGGTCGGTGGCGTAGGCGGTTTCGCACTCTTCGTACGTGATCTTGACGCCGTTGACGCCGCCATCGCGTTCGTTGACCAGCTTCAGGTAGTCCAGCTTGCCGTCGGCCCAGGGAATGCCCAGGGGCGCGAAGGACCCGGTGCGATACACCAGCAACGGAACGAACTGCTCTTCCGCCGCCATTGCCGGCGTGGCCACGGCGCCTGCGGCGCCGGCTGCGGCCATCAAAGCTGCCGCCAACTTCAGGTTAAGACGCTTCATCTCCATTTACCTCCTGCGTGGTGTTTGGGTCAGTAAACCCTGGGACACCGGGATTGGCCCGGTCTTGAGCCGGGTATTCAGGGCGGGTCCGCCGCGCTTGTGCCGCCGCGGACCGCGGAAATCAATGCGAAATCAATGCGGGAACGGCCAGATGCGCAGCTTCTCCTTGCCGATGCTCCATAGTCTGGCGAGTCCGTGCGGTTCGGCGATCAGGAAGAACACGATCAGCGCGCCGAACACCATGTGTTCGATGTGCGCCGCCGTGTCCACCGACAGCGGGATGCCCAGCGCGTGCGGGATGTTGGACAGCGCCACCGGCACCAGCACGATGAACGCCGCGCCGAAGAAGCTGCCGATGATCGAACCCAGCCCGCCGATGATGACCATGAACAGCAGCTGGAACGAACGCGTCAGGTCGAACGCCAGCGGTTCCCATGAACCCAGGTGGATGTAGCCCCACAAGGCCCCGGCCACGCCGACGATGAACGAGCTGACCGCGAAGGCCGTGAGCTTGGCGTACATGGGGCGGATGCCGATGACGGAGGCCGCCACGTCCATGTCGCGGATCGCCATCCATTGGCGGCCGATGGCGCCGCGCACCAGGTTCTTGGCCAACAGGCTGAAGATGACGACCAGGATCAGCACGAACAGGTACTTTTCCAGCGCGCTCTGCACCGGCAGGCCGAAGGCCGTCAGCGGCGGCACCGAGACGTTGCCGGACGACGAGTAGTTGGTGAAGAAGGGAATGCGCAGGAACGCCCAGTCCACGAAGAACTGCGCGGCCAGCGTCGCCACCGCCAGGTACAGGCCGCGGATGCGCAGGCTGGGTATGCCGAAGATCACGCCCACAATGGTGGCGAAGAAGCCGCCCAGCAGGATCTGGACGACCAGCGGCATGCCGGGAAAGCGAACGCCGAAGTTCCAGGCCGCATAGGCGCCCACCGCCATGAAGGCGCCGGTGCCTAGCGAGATCTGGCCGCAATAGCCCACCAGGATGTTCAGGCCCACGGCGGCGAGCGCCAGGATCAGGAACGGGATCAGGATGGCGCGCAGCAGGTAGTCGCTGGCCATGGCCGGGATGGCGACGAACGCCACCGCCAGCAGCAGCCAGATGAAGATGCGGTCCTGGCGGATCGGGAAGATCTGCTGGTCAGCGCGATAGCTGGTCTTGAACTGGCCGTTTTCGCGATAGAACATGTTTTTATCCTAGAGGGCCTTTGGGCTCAGACACGGTCGATGATCTTCTCGCCGAACAGCCCTTGCGGACGGAACAGCAGGAACACCAGCGCCAGCACATAGGCGAACCAGATTTCGATACCGCCGCCCACCAGCGACCCCAAATAGACCTCGGACAGCTTTTCGCCCACGCCGATGATCAGGCCGCCCAGGATGGCGCCCGGCACCGAGGTCAGGCCGCCCAGGATCACCACCGGCAGGGCCCGCAGCGCCGCGGTGGACAGCGTGAACTGCACGCCGAACTTCGAGCCCCAGATGATCCCGGCCACCAGCGCGACCAGCCCGGCCACGCTCCAGACGATCACCCAGATGCGGTTCAACGGAATGCCGATGGACTGCGCGGCCTGGTGATCGTCGGCCACCGCGCGCAGGGCGCGGCCGGTCGAGGTGTACTGGAAGAACAGCGCCAGCGCGGCCACCAGCAGGGCGGCAATCACCGCTGCGGTAAGGTCTTCCAGGTTGATCAGCAATCCGCCCTCGAAGACCGAGTCCAGGATCATCAGCGGATCCTTGGGCATGCCGACGTTGATGGAATACACCGAGCTGCCGAAAGTGATCTGGCCCAGGCCATCCAGGAAGTAGCTGATGCCCAGCGTGGCCATCAGCAGGGTGGTGGCTTCCTGGTTGACCAGGTGGCGCAGCACGAAGCGTTCGATGGCGACCGCCAGCAGGAACATCACGATGGCGCTGACGATGAATGCCAGCACGTTGGCCAGGATCATGTTGTCAAAGCCGAACCAGCGCGGCAGCCACTCCGAGAAGCGGGCCATGGACAGCGCGGCGACCAGCACCATCGCGCCCTGCGCGAAGTTGAAGACGCCCGAAGCCTTGAAGATCAGCACGAAGCCCAGGCCGATCAGGGCATACAGCATGCCGCTCATCAGGCCGCCGAGTAAGGTCTCTAGAAAAAATCCCATGTCTGTCCGCCTTAGTGCGATACGCCGAGGTAAGCTCGGATGACGTCTTCGTTGGCACGGACCTCGTCCGGCTTGCCGTCGCCGATCTTCTTGCCGTAGTCCAGCACCACGACGCGGTCCGAGATATCCATGACCACGCCCATGTCGTGCTCGATCAGCACGATGGTGGTGCCGAACTCGTCGTTCACATCCAGGATGAAGCGGCTCATGTCCTGCTTCTCTTCGATGTTCATGCCGGCCATGGGCTCGTCCAGCAGCAGCAGGCGCGGCTCCATCGCCAGCGCGCGGCCCAGGTCCACGCGCTTTTGCAGGCCGTAGGGCAGCCGGCCCACGGGCGTCTTGCGGTAGGCCTGGATTTCCAGGAAGTCGACGATGTTCTCGACGAATTCGCGGTGCTTGATCTCTTCGCGCTCGGCCGGTCCCAGGCGGAAGGCCTGGGCCAGCAGCCCGCACTTCATGCGCAGGTTGCGGCCGGTCATGATGTTGTCCAGCACGCTCATGCCCTTGAACAGGGCCAGGTTCTGGAACGTGCGCGCGATGCCCATTTCAGCGGCGCGGCGCGGATTCATGCGCGAGAAGCGTTCGCCGCGGAATTCGATGCCGCCCTGCTGCGGCGTGTAGACGCCGTTGATGACGTTGAGCATCGAGCTCTTGCCGGCGCCGTTGGGGCCGATGATGGCGCGGATCTCGTGTTCGCGCACGTTGAAGGATATGTCCGTCAGCGCCTTCACGCCGCCGAAGGACAGCGAGATGTTCTGCATGTCCAGCATGACGTCGCCGATACGCTGGTCGCGGTCGTTGTTGCTCATGATCTCTACGCGGCCTTGGCAGTAATGGCGGGAAACGTCTTGACCGGGCGGATCTTCAGATCCGCCGAGATCTTGCCGGTGCGTCCGTCTTCGAATTTCACTTCGGTCTCGATGAACTGCGACTGCTTGCCACCAAAGAGCGCGTCGATCAGCACGCCGTACTTCTGCGCGATGAAGGCGCGGCGCACCTTGCGCGTGCGGGTCAGTTCGTCGTCGTCCGGATCCAGTTCCTTGTGCAGGATCAGGAAGCGGCTGATCTGCGAGGCCGACAGCTTGGGATCGGTGGCCAGGTCGGCGTTGACCTGTTCCACGCATTCGGCGATCAGCTGGTAGACCTCGTCCTTGGACGCCAGGTCGGTGTAGCCGGCATAGGGCATGCCGCGGCGTTCGGCCCAGTTGCCCACGGCTTCCAGGTCGATGTTGATGAAGGCGCACACGTCGTCGCGGTTGGCGCCGAAGGCGACTGCTTCCTTGATGTGCTGGAAGAACTTGAGCTTGTTCTCGATGTACTTGGGCGCGAACAGGGCGCCGTTGGCGAGCTTGCCCACGTCCTTGGCGCGGTCGATGATCTTCAACTGGCCGTCGGTGTCCAGATAGCCCGCGTCGCCCGTATGGAACCAGCCGTCGGCGCTGCGCGCTTCGGCGGTGGCTTCGGGGTTGCGGTAGTACTCCTTGAAGAGCCCGGGGCTCTTGACCAGGATCTCGCCGTTGTCGGCCACGCGGATCTCCACGCCTTCGACGGGCGGGCCCACGGTGTCGTCGCGTACCTGGCCGTCGGGCTGCACGCAGACGAAGACCGAGGTTTCGGTGGAGCCGTAGAGCTGCTTGAGGTTGATGCCGATGGAGCGGTAGAACACGAACAGGTCGGGGCCGATGGCCTCGCCCGCGGTATAGGCCACGCGCACCCGGCTCATGCCCAGCGCGTTGCGCAGCGGACCGTAGATCATCATGTTGCCCAGCGCGTAGCGCAGACGGTCCCAGGCGCCGACCTGCTCGCCGTCCAGGATCTTGGCGCCCACGCGGCGCGCGAGCTTCATGCAGGCCGCGAACAGCTTGCGTTTGATCAGTCCCGCGTCTTCCATGCGGATCATCACGTGTGTCAGCAGGCCTTCCAGCACGCGCGGCGGCGCGAAGTAATAGGTGGGGCCGATGTCGCGCATGTCGATCGACACGGTGTCGGGCGATTCAGGATGGTTCACGGTAAAGCCCGTTACCAGCAGCTGCGTGTACGAGAACATGTTCTGGCCGATCCAGGCGGGCGGCAGATAGGCCAGCACGTCTTCCTGGTCGGTCAGCTTTTCCATATCGGACACGGCGCGCGCGCGGTCGATCAGCGCATGGTGCGTGAGCACCACGCCCTTGGGCTTGCCGGTGGTGCCGGAGGTGTAGAACATGGCGGCCGGATCATGCGGCTGCACGGCTGCGACGGCCTGGTCGAAGAAGCCGGGATGCTGTTTGGCGTACTCGCGGCCCAGCTCTTCCAGCTGTTCATACGAGCGCAGCATCGGGTCGGTGTAATGGCGCAGGCCGCGCGGATCGTCATACACCACGTGCTTGAGCGCGGGACATTGCTCGTGGACTTCGAGCATCTTGTCGACCTGTTCCTGATCTTCGACGATGGCCACGCTGATCTCGGCGTCCTGCAGCACGTAGACCATTTCCTGCGCCACGGCATCCTGGTAGAGCGGAACCGGTATCGCACCGAGCGACTGCGCAGCCATCATGGCCATGTACAGGCGCGGGCGGTTTTCGCCGATCACGGCCACGTGCATGCCGGGTTTGATGCCCAATGCGGCCAAGCCATGCGCGACGTGCCGGACATGCTCCGCCACTTCGGACCACGTGAGGGTTTGCCAGATCCCCAGATCTTTTTCGCGTATGGCGGGCCGCGACCCACGAACGCTGGCATGCGTGAACAGCAGCGCCGGAAAGGTATCCAGCGCCGCCGGCATCTGTGCAGATGCGGGCGGTGTATGTGCCACGATGTCTCCTCCGGTTTGGGCGCATCGGGCCGGGAGTCCGCGAGAGCGGCGGCGGCGATGAGGCGCTTGACCAGTTGGTTTTAGATTTACGGCAGGAGTTAAGGTATAAGGTTGGGTTGCTACCAACTGTCACCATCGCGACATTCAAGGAACTTTTAGGGTATTCCCGATGCAGCTATCCGACTCCCTGCAACTCGCCGCCGCCTGGTTTCGCGTGCTCAGCCGCGATCAGCAAGAGCGCGTCGAGCGGGACCTTACCGTGCAGCAGGTGGTTGCCGGGTCGATCATAGAGCGCAAAGGTGAACTCGCCCAGGCTTGGATAGGAGTGCTGGCAGGGTTGGTCAAGGTTTCGGTGGGCAATGCGGAAGGCAAGGTGGCTTCGCTGACCGGCGTGCCTGCGGGCGGCTGGATCGGCGAGGGTTCGCTGCTCAAGCGCGAGATCCGCAAGTACGACATCGTTGCGCTGCGGGATTCGGTGGTGGCGCGTTTGCCGGCCACCACGTTCGACTGGCTGCTGGACAGCAGCATCCCATTCAACCGCTATCTGCTCCACCAATTGAACGAGCGCGTGGCGCAGTTCATCGGCAAGGCGGAGTACGACCGTTTGCTGGACCCGGATGCGCGCGTGGCCCGCTGCCTGGCCGAACTCTTCAACCCTTTGCTGTATCCCGGCATGGGCATGCGCCTGGCGATTACGCAGGAAGAAGTCGGCTATCTGGCCCGGGTGTCGCGCCAGCGCGCCAACCAGGCGCTGCGCAAGCTGGAAGAGGCGGGCCTGCTGAACGTGGAATACGGCGCTGTCCGGGTGCTGGACCTGGACGGTCTGAAACAATACGGGTCAGACCGTGCCGCGACCGAGGGCGAGCCGGCATAGGCGCCGGCGGTTTTGCTCAAAATAGTTGTTGACGATAAATCGCGCGCTATTTAATATTGCGCAATGAAATCTCGATCCAAAGCCAAGGCTGCATTCAATCCGCTGCTGCTGGACAGCCAGCTGTGCTTCGCCCTGTACTCGACTTCGCTGGCGATGAACAAGGTGTACCGCAAGCTGCTGCGCGGGCTGGATCTGACCTATCCGCAGTACCTGGTGATGCTCGTGCTGTGGGAAGGCGACGAGATTACGGTGACGGATATCGGCGAGCGCCTGTTCCTGGATTCGGCCACGCTGACGCCGCTGCTCAAGCGCCTGGAAGCGGCGGGCCTGGTGACGCGCAAGCGCGCCGTGGAAGACGAGCGCCAGGTGATTGTCGGGCTGACCCGCCAGGGCCGCGAACTGCGCGCGCAGGCCGAGGCCGTGCCGCACTCGATCGCGGGCGCCGCGCAGTGTTCGCTGGAAGAGGCGCAAGGTATGATGAAAACGCTGCATGCGCTGCGGGAGAAGCTGAGCGCAAGTCTTTGAAGTAGCGGGCCAGGCCCGCTACTGTTAGGTTAAATAAATAGTGCGCTATTTAATATTGCGCTATTTAAATAGTAAGGGTCGCAGCGGGATGTTCCCGCCAGGCCTGGCAGTTCAACCCCCACTTCCCTACAAGGAAACGCATCATGTCTATCGAAAAAGTGCTGTACCGCGCCCATGCGCACGTTACCGGCGGCCGTGAAGGAACGGGCGCGACGGACGACGGCAACCTGAACGTCAAGCTGACCACGCCGAAGGAACTGGGCGGCGCGGGCGCGGCCGGCACCAATCCGGAACAGCTGTTCGCCGTGGGCTATTCGGCCTGCTTCATGGGCGCCATGAAATTCGTCGCCGGCCGCGACAAGATCGCCATGCCGTCGAATGCGACGATCGACGGCGCTGTTGGCATCGGTCCTATTCCTACGGGGTTCGGGATCGAAGTCGAATTGAAGATTTCGTTGCCGGGGATGGAGCGGGCCGAGGCCGAGAAGCTGGTCGCTGCGGCGCATATCGTTTGCCCTTATTCGAATGCTACGCGGGGCAATATTGATGTGACGTTGACGATTGCTTGATCGTTGATGGGTTGTTGAT
>NZ_JAOCAT010000037.1:0-63859 GCF_029839485.1 Achromobacter sp. GD03932 | reverse complement strand
CACGCCCCGGCCTATCTCCAGCGCCCGTCCGCCCACCTGGATCCGGCCGTCGGCCTGGACGTCCAGCAACAGCCGGCAGGGCCTGCCCATCTGGTCGCCCTGCTCCACCAGGATGCTGGCGGGCAAGGGACGCTTTTGATGCAGCAGCCAGCCGCCCAGATTGGCGCAGGCGGAACCCGTGCCGGCGTCTTCGTTCACGCCGCCGCCCGCCTTGGCGTAGAAATAGCGCGCCACCACCACCTGGCGGCCATCCTGCTGCCGCTCGTCGTCGAAAGCGTAGGCATACATGACCTTGCGGCCCAGGCTGTTGGCCTGCCAGCGGTCCAGCCGCGAGGCATCGGGCGCAACACGGCGCACCGCGTCGACGCTGGCCAGCGGCACCAGCAGCTGATCGGCGCCGGTGTCCAGCCAGATCGGATCGTCCAGCAGATCGCTTGCATCCAGGCCCAGCAGACTGGCAATTTCGCCTCGTTCCAGCGCGGGCGCGGCGGTGCGCACGCCATCCGGGCACGGCGCGGTAAAGGTCCAGGCATCGCCGCGCGCCGTCACCGGCACCACGCCGGCAGCGAACTCCAGCGTCAACGCATCGCCCGTCTGCCGCAAGTCACGCACGACCTGCGAGGTGCCTATGGTGGGGTGGCCCGCGAACTTCATCTCGAAGCCCGGCGTAAAGATGCGCACGCGCGCTGCCGCCTTTTCGGACGGCAGGATGAAAGTCGTTTCGGACAGATTGAATTGCGCCGCCAGATTCAGCATGGTGGCGTCGTCCATGCCGCGCGCGTCTTCGAACACGCAGAGCTGGTTGCCGCTGAAGGTGGAGGAAGCGAAAACGTTGAGCAGGCGGAAAGCGTAGGAGGCCATGGCGGTAGCGATAGTTGAAAACGTATGCGCCGGCTCAGGCCGGCGCGTTTCCCACTTTATCGCAAGCCTCGGACCCGGGCTACCAGACCGCGAAGAACAATACCCAGGCCAGGCAGAACGGCGCCAGGCCGGCCGCCAGCACCAGCCAGGCCAGCCCCTTGCGCCAGCCGCTGGCTTGGCGCGGCTTGAGCAGGCGCGCAAACAGGCGCAGCGTCCACAGCACCGCCAGGCTCAGCAGCGTGAAGCGCACGGGCGCGGCCCAGGCGGCCTGCATCCCTTCGTGCTTGAGCAGGTTGACGGTAGTGGCCGACAGGCCCAGGAACACGCCAATGCCGGCGGAAGGAATCAAGGCCTGCGCCAGCTTATGCAGGCCAGGACGACCCCAGCGCGTCGCGGGTTCGCCTTCCACCGGCGCGGCGGGCGCCAGGCGGTCGGCGATCCACAACGACAGGAAGGAAGCGCCGCCGACACAGATCGTGGCGCCGACGACGAACATCAGGATGCCGGCGCCATCCAGCCACGAGAAGCTGTCGTTCACTTCCGGGTAATGCGTCAGGATGAACCAGGGCGCGTTGTCCAGCAGCGGCCACATGATGTCGTGTTCGACCAGCCAGGTCGCGGCCCACTGCTTGGCGGTCACGTACCAGGGGCTGGCGCTCCAGAGGAAGGCGCCGATCGCGATGCCCATCAGGCCGAAGCACAGCAGCGCGGTCTGCCACGGATCGCCATGGGTGACATGCACGATTTCTTCTTCAGGCGAACGCGGCGTCAACTCGATCGCGCCGCGATAGCCGCTGCAGCGTCCGCAGACATGGCAGTCGCCCGCGCCCTTCATGTGGCGCAGCGGTACCAGCGGCGCACAGTTGATGGGCTCGATGCGGATGACCGGATGGCGCCACTTCTCTTCGTCGACCTTGAAATGCCAGGGAGCCAGCTTGGCCAGCAGGTTGAAGACGCCGTTGACGGGGCACAGATACTTGCACCACACGCGCTTGCTGCGGCCGTAGCGCCAGCCGACGATCATGGCCGCGACCGTGGACCCGCCCAGCACCGCCAGTACCGCGAGCGGATACTGATAGACGCTGACCAGCTGGCCGTAAACGGTGGTCAGCGCGAACGCGACGAAAGGCCAGCCGCCCCAGCGCATCCATTTCGGGATGGCGTGGCCCTGGCCGCGTTCGCTGGCCCATTCGGTCAGCATGCCCTCGGGGCATAGCCAGCCGCACCAGGCCCGGCCCAGAATGGGCATGGAGATGAGCACGAACGGCCACCACACGCCCCAGAACGCGAACTGCGCGACGATGGTCAGATTGTTGAACACCGAGGCCGCATTGTCCGGCAAAGGCAGGATCGCGGGCACGATCAAAAGGAACGCGTATATCGCAACAATGCCCCACTGCAGCTTGCGCAACAGCGGGGCATGGTCACGGAGGAAGTCGGCGATACGGGAGGTCGCCCTCCCGAGTGCAGCTGCCATGGTCAAACCTTCAAATATTCAGTCCGGCAACAGTCGGATTCAGGAAGCGCTGCGGGCGGCGGTGGCAGCGCCTGCCGGCTTGCCCCCCACCCAGCGCAGCAGCGCCCACACAATGATCCAGTAGGCCGCCCACAACAGCACCGAGCTCAGCGCAGGCAGCGCGCGGTAGCCGGCAAAGTCGGCCAGGATCTTGCCCACGCCGGTGCTGTCGCTCAGGAGCCAGGAGCTGTCCCAGACCGGATCCACGATGGTCGGGAGTACGTCCAGCGAAATCAGGTGATCCAGGCCGCCCACCAGCAGCGAACCGGCCAGCAGCAGCAACAGGATTTCGGTCACGCGGAAGAAGCGGCGCCAGGTGATGAGCTTGCCGCCCAGCTGCAGCAGCCAGAACGTCAGCAGCGCCACCGCGAAACCAGCCACGCCGGCCAGCGCCAGCATCAGCATGTCGCTGCCGCCCTCGCCCGCCGACACAGTGCCGTACAGGAACACCACGGTTTCGCTGCCTTCGCGCGCCACGGCAATGGCCACCAGCACGAACAGGCCCCACCAGTTGTCGTTGGCGACGGAAGCGCGCGCCCCGCCTTCGAGTTCGCCCTTTAGCGTGCGGCCGTGCTTCTTCATCCACACGACCATCTGCACCACCAGTGCGCATGCGGCCAGCGACATGATGGCCTGGAACCATTCCTGGCCTTCGTCGCTGAGCCAGGTGGACACGCCCAGCAGCACCAGCGCCAGGGCCACGGCCAGCGCCAAGCCTGCCGCGACGCCACCCCACAGGTAGTTCAGGCCGCGCTTGCCCTCGGGCGTGGAGCGCAGCCAGGTGTAGAGAATGCCCACCACCAGCATGGCTTCGACGCTTTCACGCCAGACGATAAAGAGGACCTGTTCCATATATTGCTACCGCTTATTCCTTGGGCTTGACGACCAAGGTGCCTTTCACGCTCTGGTGAAAATCGTCGAAAAAGGGATATTCGCCGGGGCGGGAAATAGTGATCACCACGAAAGACTTCACGCCCGGCCCCAGGACTTTTTCCTTGCGCAGCGGAATGCTTTCGAATTCCACCGGCTCGTTGCTCTCGTTGATGAGCTCGATCTTGAACCGGCCCGCCGGCACTTCCAGCGTGGCCGGTTCGAACGTCCCGTTCGGCTTGAAGGTCAGCGTGAACGTGGGCAGTTCGTCAGCCTGCGCGGATGCCGCCCCGGCCAGGCCCGCCAGGCCGATCAGCAATGCGGCGGCAACGCGTAGCAGGCTGCGCACGATCAGTAGCCGCCCTTCTTGCCGGTGCCGGCGTAGACGAATTCATATTCCAGGTCGAAGGGCTCGAACCACGGGCCCACGCCGGTTTCCTTGTCGATGTGGCGGCCGAAGTGGCTCATCTTGTCCTCGGTCGGCGGCAGGATGGTGTACTTCAGCTTGTACTTGCCCGGTCCTTCCAGCTTGATGTTCTCGCCGTAGTGCGGACCGTCATTGGCGACCATGGGCATGAAGGTGCCCTTCTGCACGTTCTGGCTGCCGACCTTCTGGATTTCGTACTTCACGACCAGGTAGGGCACCCACTCGCCTTCAGGGAAGCCCGTCTTGTTGCCGGCGGTGGCGTGAATGTCGGCCTCAAGGTGCACATCCGAATCCTTGGCCGGACGCATCATCCCGGGGGGGTCCATTTCGATCGGCTGCAGGTATACCGCGCCGATTTCCATGCCGCCCTTTTCCACCGGCTTGCCGATGGGGTATTCGGCCGCGTTCGCGGCGGAAACGCTCAGGGCGACGATGGCCAGGGCCAAGGCTTTCTTGATCATGTGCATAATCCTTGAGTCACGAATGAGACGACGGCTCTTAAAATACAAACAAGAACCGTTTTCATTAATGTAACCAAATCAACTGACAGAACCCTGAACCTCGGGCCAGGGAAATCTGCGGATCATTGCGTTTGATCAAGCGGTGAAAGAGGTGCGGCCCCGGATGACTCAGAGCCCGAGAAACTTGAACGGCGCCGAGGGCTGGAAGTCGCGCGTGGCGTCGCCCGCAAACGTGTGGCGCTGATCCGGCCCCAGGTCCAGCTTCAGCACCTTGCCGCTTTCCGGGCTGAAATCGAGGGCCTTCAGATCCACCCAGAACGTGTTGGGCGTCAGGGCCGACTCAAAAAAATACAGTTTGCGCTGGTGGTCAAAGACCGTGCGCCAGCGGGTGGACGAGATATTGGGCTGTCCGGGCGTGCTGATGCCGTAGGGTACGGAGACGTTGCGTATCACGCTGAAGACGCTGGCCAGCGCCTTGTTGGGATCGGGATCCTTGGGGATGGCGTTGATGTAGAACGATGCCCGCACGAAACGATCGGCCGCGCGGTTGGTGCCCGGCAACATGGTGGTGCCGCCGATCTGCTGCCAATAGGCGTCGAGCGCGAGCTGCTGTTCGAACTGAGGCGAGTTGGTCATCACCTGGTAATCGCGGCTGTGGTGGATCACCTGGCGTCCGCCGATGTATTCGACGATGGCGCTGTCGCCGCTGGCGTCCGAGATCGACAGGTGCAGCGTCGTCAGGCGGTCCTCGCCGGGCACGTTGTCCGAGACGATGGTGTAGGGTTCCTGCTCCAGCGCGGCCACGGCTTCCTTGACGGTGGCGTAGTTGTCCAGCACGTACTGCGCCCACGCCGCGATGGTCAGGCCGGGCTTGCCCTTCGCATCGAATTGCGGGTACTGCGATTCGGCCAGCCACAGCAGATTGGCGCTCAGGCCCGCTTCGTTCACGCCGTCGGTGGTGGAGACGTCATACCCGGACGTGACCACGCTGCCGTAGCGCGAAGTCCAGCGCAGGGAGTTCGGGCCGGCCTCGCCGCTGCGCGCCATGCCGCGCGGCAATACCCACAGGTTGCTGGTGATGTCGTTCTTCCAGTCCATGGAGCGCGCGGTAACGACCTGCTGGTTGGCGCCATGGAAGACCACGCGCGTGCAAGCCCAAGCGGCGGGCGACGCGGACACGGCCGTCAAGCCGGCCAATGCCGCGCAGGCCAAGCGGGAAAACGCCTTGTTCAGTCTCATGCTTGCACTCCTGGGGTCGGTTCTTTTGCATGCCGCGCGAGCAAAAGGCCGCGCGCGATGATGAAAAAACACCCCAAGAACCGGATCTCCGTCCGGCTTTTGGGGTGTTGATCGATGAGGCGCGCGCCTGGCGCGGCCCCGCCGTTACTTGCGTCCGGGACCTTGCGTGCCGCCGGGCGTGAACGGGAAGGTCGAGAACATGGCGCGGGTCTGATCCTGCATCTGGTCCTGCATCTGCACGAACAGATTCTTGCTCTGGTCGATGTAGTTGTTCATCATGTTCTGCAGCATGGGCGTCTGCACGTTCATGAACTGGGTCCAGGCCTCGGGGCCGAACTGGCTGCCGTACAGGCCCTTGGACTGTTCCGCCATGCGTTGCTGGATTTCCATGAAGGCCTGGATGTTCTTTTCCAGGTAGGAACCCATGATGCCCTGCATGGCATGGCCGTAGAAACGGATGATCTGCGACAGCATGTTCGACGAGAACATGGGCATGCCGCCGCTTTCCTCTTCAAGGATGATCTGCAGCAGGATGCTGCGCGTCAGGTCTTCGCTGCTCTTGGCATCGACCACCTGGAATTCTTCGTTTGCCAGGACCAGTTGCTTGACATCTGCCAGGGTGATGTAGGTGCTGGTCCGGGTGTCGTACAGGCGACGGTTGGGGTACTTTTTAATCAGGCGCAGGCTGGCGCCGGTTTGTGCTTGCGTCATGGTTGTCCCCGGATCGGGCGATCTCTAAGGCTTCGGATAGGGTTAGTGTAATCCGGAGGGCCCTCTCCCCGAGGCCCTCCGGCGCCGACGGGCCGCCCGCTGGCGGTCCGCGATGGGTCAGCCCATGTGCAGGCCGCCATTGAGCGAGAAGTCCGCGCCCGTCGAAAAACCGGACTCGTCCGAGGCCAGCCACGACGTCATGGACGCGATTTCTTCCGGCGTGCCAAGGCGGCGCACCGGAATGGTGGCGACGATCTTTTCCAGCACGTCGGGGCGGATGGCGCGAACCATGTCGGTGCCGATGTAGCCGGGCGAGATCGTGTTGACGGTGACGCCCTTGCTGGCGACTTCCTGGGCCAGCGCCATGGTGAAGCCATGGATGCCGGCCTTGGCGGTCGAATAGTTCGTCTGGCCGAACTGGCCTTTCTGCCCGTTCACCGAGCTGATGTTGATGATGCGCCCCCACTGGCGTTCGACCATGCCGTCGATCACCTGTTTGGTCACATTGAACAAGCTGTTCAGGTTGGTGTCGATGACCGCGCGCCAATCGTCCGCGCTCATCTTGCGGAACAGGCCATCGCGGGTGATGCCCGCGTTGTTGACCAGCACGTCGACCGGGCCCAGCTCCTTCGTGACCCGTTCGAAGGCTTCCACCGTGGAGTCCCAATCGGACACGTTGCCCACGGATGCGTAGAACGTGTAGCCCTGCGCTGCCTGCTCATCCAGCCATTGCTGGTAGTTGCGGCTGGGGCCGCAACCTGCCACCACGCGAAAGCCATCCTTGGCCAAGCGCTGGCAAATAGAGGTGCCGATACCGCCCATCCCGCCTGTTACGTAAGCCAGTTTTCCGCTCATTGGACTTCCTCCTGTGTGCGACGGACGCCTCGTTAATTAACCTTCTTCTCGTCTGGGCCTAACCGCTGGTCGCGGTTTCAGGCTGCCCGGACTTTCACATACCTGCCAGGCGCCGGCTCTATCGGCCGGTACTTGGCATTGCCCAATTTTTCGCGCGCCTTGACCTGCTTGCCCGAGTGGCCCGACAACCAGCCGGCCCAATCGGGCCACCAGCTGCCCGGCGTCTCGACGGCCTGCGCGAACCATGTGTTCGGATCGCCAGGCAGATGATGGCCTGACTGTTCAAGCTTGTCAGCCGCCCAATAGCTGCGGCGCTTCTTCGCCGGAGGGTTGACCACGCCAGCGATGTGGCCGGATGCCCCCAGCACGAAGCGCTGCGGTCCGCGCAGCACCTGGGTCGACGCATACGCCGAGACCCAGGGCACGATATGGTCCTCGCGTGACCCGAAGATGTACGCCGGCATTTCCAGGCGCGTCAGGTCCAGCGGCAGGCCCGCGGCATGCGCGCGGCCCGGTACCTTGAGGTTGTTCTCCAGGTAGGTATTGCGGAAGTACCAGGAGAAGAACGGGCCAGGCAGATTGGTGCTGTCGCCATTCCAGAACAACAGGTCGAACGCGGGCGGCTTCTGGCCTTTCAGATAGTTGCCGACCACGTAATTCCAGACCAGCTCGTTGGGCCGCAGGAACGAGAACGTGGTGGCGAGATCGCGCCCGGGCATCAGCCCGCCCTGCCCCAATTGGTGGTCGCGCAGCAGCGCGTGGGCCTCGTCGACGAAGACGTTCAGGATGCCGGTATCGTGGAAATCCAGCAGCGAGGTCAGCAGCGTCAGCGATGCGACCGGATGCTCGCCGCGCGCCTCGGCCAGGGCCAGCGCGGAAGCCAGCATCGTGCCGCCGACGCAGAAGCCCAGCGCATTGACCTGCGGCTGTTTGGTGATGTCGCTGGCAACGCGCAGCGCCTGCAACACCGCGTCGTCCAGATAATCGGACCAAGTCGCGCGGTCCACGCCATCGGTGTCGCTGGATACCGGATTGCGCCAGGAAATCAGGAACACCGTAAAGCCCTGGTCCACCGCGTGCCGCACGAAGGAATTTTCGGGCTGCAGGTCCAGGATGTAGAACTTGTTGATGTTCGGCGGCACGATGACCAGCGGCCGTTCGTGCACGGTGGCGGTCGACGGCGCGTACTGGATGAGCTGGAACAACCGGTTTTCGAACACCACTTCGCCCGGCGTCACGGCAACGTTGCGGCCGATCTCGAACTGCGATTCGTCGGTCTGCGTGATGCGGCCTTTCTTGACGTCGCCCAGCAGATTGGCCAGCCCTTCGTTGAGCGCGCGGCCGGCGCTTTCGACGATGGATTGCTGGGCATCCGGGTTCAGCGCCAGGAAGTTCGACGGCGACAGCGCGTCGACCCATTGCATGATCGAAAAACGCAGGCGGTCGCGCATGGGCTCGCTGACTTGGGCCGCGTCGACCATGCGCGACATGGCGCGGGCCGACAGCAGATAGGTATGCGCCAGCAACAGATGCGAATGATTGGAGGCCCAGGCATCGCCCGAAAAACGGCGGTCTGGCGGCGGCGCAAGCGCGCCACGGCGGGCGTCATCGCAAAGGCGCTGCCACTCGCGGGAGAATTCGGCCTGAATGTCGGCCAGGACTTCCGGTGCCACGCTCACCGGAATGGGCCCTGCGGAGAGATTGGCATTCACTTCGACACCTTGTTATCGAAACTACGCGATTGATGTTGCATTCCGGGTCCGGGACTGTCAATGCGGGTATACAAGGAGGCCTGACAGGGTATGACGCAAGGCCGGCTGCGGGCCTTGCGCCAGATCAAACAGGGCCTAGCCAGGCCAGCAAAGCCATGCGTCCGGTTTCGCCGTCGCGGCGGTACGAGAAGAACCGATCCGCCCCCTCCACCGTGCACATCCCGCTCAAGGACACTTCTTGTACCCCGGCGCGGCGCAGGCGGAAATCAGCCAATCCGGCGAGGTCGGCCAGCCATTTTCCGGAAATGCCCGGCCGCGGCGTGAAGTACCGCAGGGTCGCGGGATCGTCCTTGGAGAAGGCGTCCAGCACGTCCTGGCCGACTTCGAACGCCTGCGGGCCGATGCCTGGCCCGACCCAGGCACGCCAGCCCGAGGCCTGCGGCGCCTTGGCGCGCATGGCCGCCAGCGTGTTCTCCAGCACGCCGCCCGACAGGCCGCGCCAGCCGGCATGCGCCGCGCCCAGCACCGTGCCTTGCGCATCGGCGATGACCACGGGCAGGCAATCGGCGACCATCACCGCCAGCACGCGGCCGGGCTGCGCCGTGACGCTGGCGTCGACCGCCGGCTCGTCCGGCAGGTCGGCCTGATCGGCATCCACCACTTCGCTGCCATGGACCTGGCGCAGCCACAAGGGTTCGGCCGGCAATGCGGCGCGCACGCGGCGACGGTTCTCGGTGACCGTGTCCGGGTCATCCCCGGCGCGGCGCCCCAGATTCAAGGTGTCGTGCGGCGCGACGCCGACGCCCCCTGCCCGGGTCGTGCAGAAGTAGTTCACGCCCGGCCATTGCGGGCCAGTCACCACCGGCAGGCCTGCCACTACGCGTTCCATGCAATCTCTTCCTGGACCAAGCTCATGTCGGGTGGCACGGCCGCGGTGAAGTCGACTTCGCCGCGGCCGCCCGGATCTTCGAAGTGCAGCGCGCGCGCATGCAGCATCTGCCGCTGCGCGCCCGCAATGTTCTTGCCGCCGTATAGCGTGTCGGCCAGCAGCGGGTGCCCCAGGCTGGCCATGTGCACGCGAATCTGATGGGTACGGCCGGTTTCCAGGCGGCACACCACTTCGGTGACGCGGCCGCCGGGATCCGCCTCGCCGCGGCGGGCGGGCATGTAATGGGTGATGGCGGGCTTGGGCGCCACCGGGCGCTCCACGCTCATGCGCACCGGGACGCGCGAATCGCGGCCGATGGGACGGTCGACCTTGCCCGCTCCGGCCAGCCAGCCGTGGGCCAGCGCCACGTACTCGCGGCCCATGCTGCGCGCCTGCAATTGACGCACCAGATGGGTCTGCGCGGTTTCGTTGCGCGCCACGACCATCAGGCCGGAAGTGTCCTTGTCCAGGCGATGCACGATGCCGGCGCGCGCCACCTGCGCCAGTTCGGGATAGCGGTACAGCAGGCCGTTGAGCAGCGTGCCGCTCCAGTTGCCGGCGCCGGGATGCGTCACCAGGCCGGCGGGCTTGTTCACCACGATCCAGTCGGGGCTATCGGCCACGACCGCGAAATCCACGGGTTCGGGCGCGAAGGCCAGGGTTTCGGGCGCGGGCTGGGGCCAGACGGTGAGTTCATCGTCGGGGCCGACCGTCTGCCGGATCTTGCCCGGCTTGCCGTTCACGTGGACGTTGCCGGCCTCGATCCAGCCCTGCAGCCGGCTGCGGGAATGCTCGGGCATCAGCCCTGCCAGCACCTTGTCCAGCCGGTCGGCGCGCGTGCCGGAAGGCACTGTTACAAATTGCGGTTCCCCCCGCGGGTTTTCTTCGGAAATACCCAGGAGTTCGTCGTCGGAAACGAGATCCGCGCCGGAGGCTGTATCAGACATGGAGACAAATCATATAATCAGCCTTGCATGCTAACACCAAGGATACGATTCTCGTGATTCACCACTCCGCAGCTCCCTCGAATCCCGCCTCCCGAAGCGGGCCGGTCTTGCGCGTGGTTATCGCGCTGCTCGCCGTGATGGTCATCGCCGGTTGCGGCTCAAGCAACAGCAAGTACGACAAGACCACCAACTGGAGCGCCGAACAGCTCTACGCGGACGCCAAGGCGGAAATGGCCTCGGGCGGCTGGAAAGAAGCGCGCGAGCGTCTGACCGCGATCGAAAGCCGCTACCCCTTCGGCGTCTACGCCCAGCAAGCGCTGCTTGAGCTTGCCTACGTCAACTGGAAAGATGGCGAAAACGAGCAGGCCCTGGCCGCCATCGACCGCTTCCAGCAGCTTTACCCCAACCACCCCGGCACCGATTACGCCCTCTACCTGAAGGGCCTGATCAACTTCACCCCGGCCAGCGCCTTCATGAGCAGCATCACCGGCCAGGATCCCGCCGAGCGCGATCCCAAGGGCCTGCGCGCGTCCTACGACGCGTTCAACGAGCTGATCAAGCGCTACCCGGACAGCAAGTACACGGTGGATGCCGAGAAGCGCGTCGCCTGGCTGGTCAACACCATCGCCATGAACGAAGTGCACGTCGCCCGCTACTACTACGAACGCGGCGCCTACGTGGCCGCGGCCAACCGCGCGCAGACCGTCATCACCGACTTCGAAGGCGCCCCCGCCACCGAGGAAGCGCTCTACCTGATGGTCGAGTCCTACGACAAGCTCGGCCTGACCGAACTGAAGAACGACTCGCAGCGCGTGTACGACAAGAACTTCCCCAACAGCGACTTCAAGACCAAGGGTCTGAAGGCCGACAAGAGCTGGTGGAACCCGTTCAACTGACGTAGCCGCCGCAGCGAAGAAAGCCCCTGCCACGACGCAGGGGCTTTTTTTTTATGCCGGCGCGCCGCGCCGCAGGGCCTGCGGCGGCTGCCCGTAGATGCGGATGAAGGCGCGGCGCATGCGCTCCGTGTCGCCGAAACCCACCCGGCGCGCGATGGCATCCATGCCGGCGTCGCCCTCCTCGACCAGTTCGCGGGCAGCCTCGGCGCGCACGCGTTCCACGGCCTTGGCCGGGGTCTCGCCGGTTTCCAGCTTGAACTGGCGGCAGAACTGGCGCGGACTCAGGCAGGCCACGCCGGCCAGGCGCTCGATATCCAGGACTTCGTCCAGGTGCTGGCCCACGTGCGCCAGCACCTCGCGCATGCGTCCGCTGGCCGGCGCCAGGTCCTGCAGCGCCGAGAACTGCGACTGCCCCCCCGTGCGCCGGTGATAGACCACCATCTCGCGGGCGGTGGCGCGCGCGACCGCCTCGCCGTGGTCTGCCTGCACCATGGCCAGCGCCAGGTCGATGCCGGCGGTGATGCCCGCCGAGGTCCAGACCGCGCGGTCCTCGACGTAGATGCGGTCCGCTTCCACCGCCAGCGCGGGATGGCGCTGCTGCAGTTCGGCGGCATGGCGCCAGTGGGTGGTCACGCGGCGCCCTTGCAGGATGCCGGCCTGCGCCAGCACGAAAGCGCCGGTGCACACGCTGGCCACGCGCCGGCCGCGAGCGTGCGCGGCGCGCAGATAGGCCAGCATGGCCGGGGCCGCCTGGGGCTCGCGCGCGCCCTGGCCGCCCGGCACCAGCACGGTGTCGGCGCGCAGGCCGCGCCAGGACCGCGTCAACACGGGCACGCCGGCCGAACAGCGGACCAGGCCTCCCTCGGCCGATGCCACGGCCACCTCATAGGCGCCCGGCACCAGTTCGGCGGCGATCTGGAACACCGACAGCGGCCCAGCCATGTCCAGCAGCTGGAAGTTGGGTACAGGCAAAATGCAGACGCGATGGGTCATGGCATGAAATGAGGGAAAATAGTCATTCTTGCCATAGTTTCCGGCGCTAGAGTGGGGCCTGTCAATCCTCCGGACTCCCACCAGCCATGACCTCCTCCACGCGCGGCCTGCGCAATGCCCGCATCCTCGCCGTCTGCCAGGGCCTGTACATCGCGGCGATCTCCATCGACCTGACCCTGACGGCGCTGACCGGCCAGATGCTGGCGCCGCATCCGGCGCTGGCCACGCTGCCGTTCGCGCTGATCACGGTGGCAGGCGCCGCGGTCACCTGGTATGCATCGCTGCTGATGCAACGCATCGGCCGCCGCGCGGGCTTCATGCTGGGATCGCTGACGGGCGCGGCCGGCGGGCTGATTTCCGTGGCCGCGGTGTTCGCCAGCGACTTCTGGCTGTTCTGCCTGGGCACGGCGCTGGTCGGCGTGTTCCAGGCCTTCGCGCAGTACTACCGGCTGGCCGCCGCCGACGCGGTGCCCGCCGAGGCCAAGAGCCGCGCCATATCCGTGGTCTTGACGGGGGGCGTCATCGCCGCCATCGCAGGGCCGGCGCTGGCGGCCTGGGCCAAGGACCTCTTCCCCGCCGCGATCTTCTCCGGCGCCTATCTGATGGTGGCGCTGCTGGGAGCCGCCAGCGCGCTGCTGCTGATCGCCTACCGCGACCAGGAAGCCGCCGGCGGCCAGCCCGCCGGCACGCAGGCCGCGGACCTGCCGGCCCGTCCTTTGGGCGAGGTCATGAGGCAGCCGATATTCGTCGCAGCTCTGGCCAACAACGTCGTGGGTTCGGTATCGATGATGTTCGTCATGACGGCCGCGCCGCTGGCAGCGGTCGCCTGCCAGCACAGCATCGCCGACGGCGCCAGCATCATGCAGTGGCATCTGATCGGCATGTACGCGCCGGCCTTCTTCGCCGGCGCGCTGATCAACCGGTTGGGGCTGCCCCGCGTGCTCGGCATGGGCATGGCGCTGAACGCGGCCTGCTCGTTGATCGCGATGCAATCGACTTCGCTCACGGCCTTCCACGCGGCATTGTTCTGCCTGGGCGTGGGCTGGAACTTCATGTTCGTCGGCGGCACCACGCTGCTGGCGCAGTCCTACCGGCCCGCCGAACGGGCGCGCGTACAAGGGGCCGCCGAAATGCTGCGCTATGCCACCACCGCCCTGGCCACGCTGGCCGCGGGCCCGGCGCTCGCGCGCATGGGCTGGGAAACGTTGAATGCCGCCATGCTGCCCATCGTGGGCCTGGCCGCGGTCATGACCGGTTGGTGGGCGATGTCGCGGCGGACGGAACGGGTCGCGGCCTGAGGTGGCTGCCAGGGGCGCCCGCTGGCGCGGGCGGTCCCCAGGGCCGGCTCATTGTGGCGTGAACGGCCGCTAGTCCTGCGGTTCCTGTTTGCGCCGGTAAAACGCCAGCACCTCTTCCAGTTCGCGCGTCCGCGCGAACGGCGGCAGTCCGCGCCACAGGCGCTTGCCATAAGGCTTTTCGACCAGGCGCGCGTCGCCCACCATGAGCACGCCCCAGTCCGATTCCGTGCGGATCAGACGGCCGGCGCCCTGCTTGAGCGAGATCGCGGCTTCCGGCAGTTGGTATTCCGCAAAGGGATTGCCGCCATGCGCGCGGCAGGCGCGCAGCCGCGCCTCGATGACCGGATCGTCGGGCGGCGCGAACGGCAGCTTGTCGATCGCTACCAGCGTCAGCACGTCGCCGGGCAGGTCTATGCCTTCCCAGAAACTGGCGCTGCCCACCAGCACGGGGTGCTCCAGCTTGCAGAAGCGGTCCAGCAGATCGCGGCGCGTGCCCTCGCCCTGCTTGAGCAAGGGCCATTCATGGCCGGCATCGTCGAAGGCGTCCGCCAGCAGATTGGCAACCTTGTCCACCGCGCGCAGCGTCGTGCACAACACCAGCGTGCCGCCCGGGCTGGCCTCCAGCAGCGGCAGCAAGGTCTGCACGAAACGATCGAGGAACTGCGGCGACTGCGGTTCGGGCATGCCGCGAGGCACGAACAGCAAGGCCTGTTCGGGGTAGTCGAAGGGCGATTCCCATTTGCCCGTGCGCGCCTTCTCCAGCCCCAGCTGGCTGGTGAAGTGGGTGAACTCGCCGTTCACGGACAGCGTGGCCGAGGTCATGATCCAGGCCTGGCCCGGCTTGCGGTACTTGGAAAAAGCCTGCGCCACCGACAGCGGCGCCGAATGCAGGCGCACATGGTGCTGCCCGTGTTCGACCCAGCGCACCGCCGGACCGGTCCATTGTTCCGCGGCGGCCGCACCCTCCAGGATGGCGGCGGGCGTGGACAGCCCATCGCCCAGCGCCGATTGCACGGCGGGTTCGGACGCCTGGTCATCGCGGCCCCAACCTTCGTCGGCATGGTCCGCGCCCGCCCGTCCCGGCGTGGCCCAGCGTTTCAGGCGCACCGAGATCTCGGCGCCGCTGCGCGCGGCCGCCATCAGGTCCGGATGCTTTTCGGCCACCGCGCCCAGCGCCTTGGCCGCGCCGTCCACGGCCTCGCGCAGCGCCAGCAGTGCCTCATCGAACTCCTCGGGATTGGGGATGGCCTCGAAGGTGGCCTTGCGGCCCGGCATGCGGTCCAGCGGCGCACAGACCAGCCGCAGCTCGCGCGCCGCCGTTTCCACATGGCGGCTGACGTCGCTCCATTTGGCGGCTTCGCGGGCGTAGGCCAGGCCGGCCGCTTCCAACGCGCGGCCGAAATCCAGCAGCTGGTGCGTGGACACGCTGCTGCCCAGGAAGCGGGTGGCGGTGTCCGGCAGTTGGTGCGCCTCGTCGAAGATCACGGTGTCCGCTTCGGGCAGCAGATCGGTCACGCCCTCTTCGCGCAGCACCAGGTCTGCCATGAACAGGGCATGGTTGACGACCACCACGTCGGCTTCCTGCGCCTGGCGGCGCGCCTTCACCACGAAGCAGTCGCGGATGCGCGGGCATTCCTGGCCCAGGCAGTTCTCGCGCGTGGAGGTCACGCGCTGCCAGATGTCGGCGTCTTCCGGCACCTGCGCCAGGTCGCCGCGGTCGCCCGTCTTGGAAATGCCGGCGAATACCTGGATCTGGCGCAACTGCTGGATTTCGGTGCGCGACTTCAGCGCGCGCTCGTCGCCCTGCAGGCGGTCCAGGTGGTAATGACAGACGTAGTTGCCGCGGCCCTTGAGCAGCGCTGCCGTCACCGGCGCGGCCAGCGCCGCGCGCACGCGCGGCAGGTCGCGGGCGAAAAGCTGGTCTTGCAAAGTGCGCGTACCGGTGGAAATCAGCACCTTGCCGCCCTGGATGAAGGCGGGTACAAGATAGGCCCAGGTCTTGCCGATGCCGGTGCCTGCCTCTGCCACCAAGGTGGCGCGGTCCTGGATGGCCTGCCCTATGGCCTGCGAAAGTTCGACCTGCGAAGGCCGGGGTTTGTAGCCAGGCAAGGCCGTGGCCAAAGGGCCTTCGGCATCAAAGAATTCGGAGATATCCAGGTCCAGCATAGCGAGTCAACGGTGAACCGGTGCCGGTTGCGGTTCGGGCGCCAGACACTTGGGTGGGAAAGGACCAAATGATACCCGCTGCCGGGCCGCGGATTGGCCGCCAGGCTGCCGCGAGGGGGACATATCCGTCCACCCTGGCACGTTTTGTAACAGCGGCTTATGGCACAATCCGCCCCTTGTTTTTCCTTTTTGTCGTCGTATCGAGATGTCTGAAACTTCCGCTATCACGTACGTCGCCGCCGGCGTCGACAACGCCCGCATCGTCGCGCAGCTCGCCACCGAGCTGGGTACGCGCGCCTCCCAGATCGCTTCGGCGGTGGAACTGCTGGACGATGGCGCCACCGTGCCCTTCATCGCCCGCTATCGCAAGGAAGCCACGGGCGGCCTGGACGATACCGTGCTGCGCAATCTCGAAGTGCGCCTGGGCTATCTGCGCGAACTCGAAGAGCGCCGCGGCTCCATTCTTGAATCCATCTCGCAGCAGGGCAAGCTGACGCAAGCGCTGCAGCAGGAAATCGCCACGGCCGACACCAAGCAGCGTCTGGAAGACTTGTACGCGCCGTACAAGCCCAAGCGCCGCACCCGTGCGCAGATCGCGCGCGAAGCGGGCCTGGAGCCGTTGGCCGACGGCATCCTCGCCGATCCCGCCTGCGACCCCGCCGCGCTGGCCGCGCAGTACCTGAATCCCGAAGCGTCCATCAACGACGCCAAGGCCGCGCTCGACGGCGCGCGCGACATCCTGGCCGAGCGCTACGCGGAAAACGCGGACCTGCTGGCCGACATGCGCGAGCACCTGTGGTCCACCGGACTGATCCATTCCAAGATGGTCGACGGCAAGGAAACCGAGGGCGCCAATTTCCGCGACTGGTTCGACTTCAACGAACCGCTGCGCACCCTGCCCTCGCACCGCATCCTGGCGCTGCTGCGCGGCCGCCAACAAGGCGTGCTGGAATTGCGCCTGGGCCTGGAAGCCGAACTGGAAGCGCAGACGCCGCATCCCTGCGTGGCCCGCATCGCCGGCTTCCTGAAGCTGGGCAACGGCCTGTTCGCGCTGGACGCCACGCCGCGCGCGCGCTGGCTGGGCGAAGTCTGCCGCTGGACCTGGCGCGTGAAGCTGCTGACGGCGTTCGAAAGCGAACTGATCGGCCGCCTGCGCGAAAGCGGCGAAGCCGAAGCCATCCGCGTGTTCGCCGCCAACCTGAAGGACCTGCTGCTGGCCGCGCCCGCTGGCCCCAAGGCCGTGCTGGGCCTGGACCCCGGCATCCGCACCGGCTGCAAGGTCGCCGTGATCGACCAGACCGGCAAGGTCGTGGACACCACCACGGTCTACCCGTTCGAGCCGCGCCGCGACCGCGAAGGCACCATCAACACGCTGGCCGCCCTGGTGGCGCGCCACAAGGTCGACCTGATCGCCATCGGCAACGGCACCGCCTCGCGCGAAAGCGAGAAGCTGGTGGGCGACATGATGGAACGCTTCCCGGACCTGAAGGTCACCCGCGTGGTGGTCTCCGAAGCCGGCGCTTCCGTCTATTCGGCTTCCGAAACCGCGGCCCAGGAATTCCCCGACCTGGACGTGACGCTGCGCGGCGCCGTGTCCATCGCCCGCCGCCTGCAGGATCCGCTGGCCGAACTGGTCAAGATCGATCCCAAGGCCATCGGCGTGGGCCAGTACCAGCATGACGTCAACCAGCGCGAGCTGGCGCGTTCGCTGGACGCCGTGGTCGAGGATTGCGTGAACGCCGTGGGCGTGGACGTGAACACCGCGTCGGCCGCCCTGCTGGCCCGCGTGTCCGGCCTGAATTCGCTGCTGGCCAAGAACATCGTTGCCTGGCGCGACGAGAACGGCGCATTCCCGACCCGCGAGATCCTGCGCAAGGTGCCGCGCTTTGGCGACAAGGCGTTTGAACAAGCCGCGGGCTTCCTGCGCATTCCCAACGGCGACAACCCGCTGGATGCCTCGTCGGTCCACCCCGAAGCCTATCCGGTGGTCGAACGCATCGTCGCCAAGATCAAGGCCGAGGTGAAGCAGATCATCGGCCAGCGCGAAGCGCTCAAGGGCGTGTCGCCGTCCGACTTCACCGACGAGCGCTTCGGCCTGCCGACGGTGCGCGACATCTTCGCCGAACTGGAAAAGCCCGGCCGCGATCCGCGTCCGGAATTCAAGACGGCGCAGTTCAAGGAAGGCGTCGAAACGCTGAACGACCTGTACCCGGGCATGGTGCTGGAAGGCGTTGTGACCAACGTGGCCAACTTCGGCGCGTTCGTGGACATCGGCGTGCATCAGGACGGCCTGGTCCACATCTCGGCCCTGGCCGAGAAGTTCGTGAAGGATCCGCGCGACGTCGTGCGGGTGGGCCAGACGGTCAGCGTGAAGGTGCTGGAAGTGGACGTGGCGCGCAAGCGCGTCGCGTTGACCATGCGCCTGAACGACACCGCGGCTCCCGCCCGCCGCAGCGGCGACGCGCCCAAGGGCGGCGACCGCAACCGCCGTCCGCAGGGCGACGGCGGCCGCGCCGGCGCCGGGGCCGGCGCAGGCATGAACAGCGCCATGGCGGACGCCTTCGCCAAGCTCAAGCGCTGAGCGAGCACCGCCCCACGGAAAACCGGCGCCTGATGCGCCGGTTTTTTTTGCCTAGGGCTTACCCGTAAAGAGACGGGTTACTTGCGTAGTCTCAAGCCAAACCTATCAAAAATGATAGAAAATATCTAATTGTGTCCAAATAATAAAACCCGGCGGCGCCAGGCCGCAAGGCGGCACAAGCCCCCCGCGAGCAGGCGCGCCATGGCGCGCAGCGCCTGCCGGGGAGCAGCACAAGAACAACAGCGCCCTGCCCCGAACGACCGGAGATCCGCCCCGCCATGTCCCATACCATCACGCTTGCCGCCAATGAAACGGCAACCCTCGCCGCCAAGGAAGCCAACGCCAGCGGCGTCTATAGCGAAATCACCCTGGGCCAGTATTCGCACCTGCTTGTCGACGGCGCCGAAGTCAGCTTCAAGCACATCACGCTGGAGCGGCTGGGCAGCCGCATCATCGAACTGAGCAATGGGGCGCAGCTGCACGTCGGCGCACTGGGATTCGCCAGCATGGGCGCCAGCATCACCTACCGCATCGGCGCGGGTTGCGCGCTGACCTTCGACGCCAGCCAATGGGACCCGGAAGTGGTCGCCAACACCACCTTCGATTTCGCCAGCCAGGGCAGCGGCACGCTGAAGTACTTCCCGTTCATCAATCCGGAATGGCTGGACTGCCCGAACGTCACCGGCTACACGGAAGGCGACATGCTGGAAATCGCCGGCCAGGGCAGCGCGCAGCGCTTCCAGGTGCGCGACGGGCGCATCGTGGCCAACGCCCGCGCGGCCTGAACCGCCGGGCCGGCTGCGCGCCGGCCCCTTGGGTTTATTCCTGCGACAAAGACGACAGCGCGGCGCGCGCGCGTTCCAGCAAGGCGCCGGATTCGTCTTGCACGCCCGCCGGCGCGGTGGCCACGGCCACGCCGTCGATCATCGCGGCATAGCCCTGCCCGTCAGCCTGCAGCACCGCATCGGCCGGTTCCGACTGCAGGCGGCGCATCAGCGCGCCGGCTTCCTTCGGATCGGCGAAACGCTGCGACAGCAGCAGTTCCTCGCCGTCGGCGGCCAGCAGGCGGAAACGGAAGCCGCCGTCTTCATCGCGGAAGCTGACGAAGCGCGCGCCCTTGCCCTTTTCCTTCTTGGGCTGCGCGGCCTTGGCGCCCGAGCCGGCTTCCAGGTTGCGCAGGCCCACGGCCTGGCGCAGTTCCTGCATGAACGGCGTGGCCAGCTTGCGCGCCTTGGCGGCGCCGGCCTGCAGAATGTCTTCGATGCGGCCGGGGTTGGCCATCAGGTCGAAGTACTTTTCGCGCATGGGCGCCAGCAGGTTTTCCAGATGGTCGTACAGCGCCTGTTTGGCTTCGCCCCAGCCCATGCCTTCTTCGAGCTGCTTGCGCAACGCGGCGGCCTGCTCGTGCGTGGCGAAGGCGCGATAGATGGTGTACAGGTGCGAGTTCTCGGCGTCCTTGGGCTCGCCCGGCGCACGCGAGTCGGTCACGATGCGCATCACCGCCGCGCGCAGCGCGCTGGCGCCACCCTCGAACAGCGGAATGGTGTTGTTGTAGCTCTTGGACATCTTGCGGCCATCCAGGCCCGGCAAGGTCGCCACGTCCTCTTCGATCACGACTTCCGGCAGCGTGAAGTAGTCGCGGCCGTACAGGTGGTTGAAGCGCTGGGCGATGTCGCGCGCCATTTCCAGATGCTGGATCTGGTCGCGGCCCACCGGCACCTTGTTGGCGTTGAACATGACGATGTCAGCGGCCATCAGCACCGGGTACGAAAACAGGCCCATGGTCACGCCATCGTCCGGCTCCAGGCCCTTTTCCATGTTCTGGTCCACCGACGCCTTGTAAGCGTGCGCCCGGTTCATCAGGCCCTTGGCGGTGACGCAGTTCAACAACCAGGTCAGTTCGGGGATCTCGGGGATGTCCGACTGGCGGTAGAAGGTCACGCGCTCGTGGTCCAGGCCCACCGCCAGCCAGGTGGCGGCGATTTCAAGGCGCGAGCGCGCCACGCGGGCGGGATCGTCGCACTTGATGAGGGCGTGGTAGTCCGCCATGAAGAAGAATGCGTCCACGCCGGGCTGCGCGCTGGCCTGGACGGCGGGACGGATCGCGCCCGCGTAGTTGCCGAGGTGGGGAGTTCCAGAGGTGGTGATGCCGGTGAGGACGCGGGTATTCATGAGGCGAAGAGGCGTTTGCTAGGGGAAACGCCCAGTGTAACGTGCCGGGCGCGCGGCTACAGGACGGCCAGCACCGGCGCCGCCAGCGCGCACAGCCCGCCCGCGGTCAGCGCGGCGCGCGGCCGGAACGTCAGGAACCAGATCAGCAGCAGCCCGGCGATGCTGAGTATGCCGATCCATTCGACCGTGCCGTAGCTCCAACCCCAGACCGCCGCCGAGGCGCACAGGGACAGGGCCAGCGCCCCCCAGCCGAACAGGCGCAGGGGCAGCCGATGACGCCGCGGCAGAGCGCGGTCGAACAGGTCTTCGTAGTGGCGGTCCATGCCCAGGCACAGGGCGGAAAAGCCCGCATAGGCCAGGCAGAAGGCGGCTAGCGTCATGGCGTATCACCTCTAGGTTCGTAGGCGGGCTGGGCCGGCGCGGCCTGCGACTGGACCGCCGGCTTGATCGCGGCGCGGCCCTTGGCGGGCGCTTTGGCGCCCACCTTGCCAGCGCGGGCCGCCTTGCGCGCCATCCAGGCCAACAGCAGCGCCCCGGCCAGGCAGGTCAGGTCGAAACCGGCCATGACCCAGTCGCCCGCGGGCAGCGACACGCCCAGATGGCGCGAGGTCGTCAGGGCATTGACCACGGGCACCAGCGCCAGGGCAACGGCTGCGGCGGCCAGCAGGTCGCGCCATTTGCGGTGCTGGAACAGGAAGGCATAGACCAGCGACAGCCCCCAGGCGGCGAAGAAGGCGCGAGACTCCCAGAACTGTCTGCCCGGCAGGTCGACGGGCAAGAGGCGGTTGGCCCAGAAAAAGGCCGCGATAGAGATGAACAGGCCCGCGATCGTGCCGGCGTTGAGCGCATCCACCAACCGCAGCGAGAATGCTTCGCGCGCGCCCGGACGTGCCTTCTGCCGGCGTTTGGCGATCCACAGAACCAGGCCCGTGCCCACCATGGCCGTGCCCGCCATGCTGACCAGGAAATAAAGCCAGCGCAAGAACGGTTCGGCAAACAGACCCAGGTGCAGGCCGACGATGACGCCCGCCGTACGCGCCGTGGCGCCGAGTTCGTCCTCGCTTTCCCGCAGTGCGCCCGTGACGCCGTCAAAGCGCATGTAGGGCGCCAGCTTGCCGAACGACACGCCGTCGGCAGCGTCGCGCACCAGGGTCACGGTCGCGCCGGCATCGCCGGGATGGTTGACGGTGATGCGCCCCACCCGGCCGCCTTGCCAGTGTTGCTGCGCCTGCTCCACCAACGGCGCAAGCGCGATCAGCGGCGCCGGCTCGTTGCGCGCGGGCGTGATCCTGAACGACTTGAAAACGTCGTCGGAATACTGCCGCGGGCTCTCGTAGACGGCCAGGATGCCGGCCGGCATCAGCATGGCCATGAACAGCACCAGCCCGCTGAACGTGATCATCAGGTGGAACGGCAGCCCCAGCACGGACAAGGCGTTGTGGCCGTCCATCCAGGCGCGCTGCCCGCCTTTCCCGGGCCGGAACGTGAAGAAATCGGTGAAGATCTTCTTGTGGGTGATGATGCCGCTGATGATGGCCACCAACATGAACATGCCGGCGATGCTGGCCAGCCAGCGCCCCCAGGGAAATGCGGTTTCCAGTTCGAAATGGAAGCGATAGAAGAAGTCGCCGCCGCGAGTCTCGCGCGCGGTCACGGCCTGGCCGGTGGCCGCATCCAGCTTCACGCGCACGAAGCCGCGTTCACCCGGCTTGGGCTTGGGCACCTGGTAAAGCAATTGGACCGACGGCTCGCGGTCGGACGGCGGCGTGATGAACCAGCGCGTGGCGTCGGGCGCGTGTTCGGCCAGGTAGTTTTGCGCGGCGGCCACGGACTGCGCAGCAGGCGCGGGCCGCACCTGGATCTCGGGCTGCATCCAGGCCGTGATCTCGGGGCGGAAGAACGCCAGCGTGCCGGTCAGGAACATCGCAAACAGCACCCAGCCGAAGATCAGCCCCGACCAGGTATGCAGCCAGGACATGGATTGGCGCAGGCCTTCCTCGCCCGGCGCCCTTTCCACTTTCGCCTTCATGCCGCCCCCGTTGCCCGGCCGGCCAGGAACAGCGCGCCCATCAAGGCAGCGGGCAACAGCACGCCGGCCCAGGCGCGCCAGGCATTGCGCGTGGCAAAGACCCAGATCACGCCGCAGGCGTAGAACACGAAGGACAGCATCTGCGCCGTGACCACGGCGTCCGGCCGCCGCATGGGCAGCCAGATCGCCAGGCAGGCGGCGGCCGCCGACGCCAGGGCGTAGCCGCCCAGGATGGCGGCCGCCGCCCTGGAAAAGACGGCCAGACGGTAGCGCATCATGCCTGCGCCGGCAGCGGGAGCTTTCACTGGGACACGTTGAAGGTAGTGGTGGAAACGTAGCGGATCTTGGCGTAGGCACGGCCGTCGGCCTCGCCCGGCTTGTCTTCGACGTGGGCGGCTTCGAGCACGTACTGGCCGGGCCACGGCGTGGTGATCTCGATGCGGCCGTTCTCGTCGCTGTGGAAGCGCTTCTCCCACTTGGGCGGGCCGAAAACGGTGACTTCCGTCTTCGCCAGCGGCTTGCCCTTGAACTGCAGCACGAAGGCGTTGGTCCCGGCCGCGACCGGCACGAGCTCCAGGTCCAGCTTGCCCTCGGTGTCCGCGCGGCCCGCCTTGGCGCCGTACTGCACCAGGGTGTCCTTGAACTGGTAGGCCTGGCGCAGACGCACGTCGCCCTTGCCCGCCGCCGCGAATTCGAGGAAGTCCGCGCCTTCGCCCGAAGTCTTCAGCGCCTTGCCGTCGGCGCCCGTCACGACCGGTGCGACCATGATCTTGCCGAGCAGGCCGTCGCGCTTTTCGCGCACATCATCCGCCCATTCCCCGAAATACGCCTTGGCCGGTCCCTCGGCGCTGCGTTCCAACCAAACAAAATGCGCCTGCGCGGCCCCTGCCGTGCTCAACAAGGCGATGGCAGCCAAGGTTCTTGCGAATGTCATTGTTGATTTCCTTTAGAGGACCGGATCGGACCAGCCCCGCGGCCCGGGTCCGATTCGGAGGGTTTAAATTATAACCATTCTCACTTCGAAATAGCGGCAAGGCTTACCAGCGATAGCGCAGGCTGGCCTTGATGGAGCGCTGGTAGCCGTACCAGCACCAGGAATCGCCCGAGCACGAGGCGATGTATTCCTTGTCGAACAGGTTCTGCACGTTCAGCGCCACCTGCATGCCCTTGAGCGACGGCGACGCGCGGCCCAGGTCATAGTCCAGCATCAGGTCGAACAACGTGACCGATGGCACCTTCAGCGTGTTGGTCTCGTTGGCATACGAGGAACCGATGTAGCGCACGCCGCCGCCCACGCCCACGCCCGCCAGCGGGCCTTCCTGCAACTGGTAGCGGGCCCAGGCGGACGCCTGCTGCGAAGGCACGCCCACGGGCGTCTTGCCCTTCAGGTTCAGGCCCGCGGCGTTGGGATAGCCCTTGGAGTACTCGTTGTCCATCAAGGAGTAAGCAGCCACCAGCGTCAGGCCGCGCAGGGGCTCTGTCTTGGCTTCGAGCTCGATGCCCTGCGTGCGCAGTTCGCCCGCCTGGATCGAGCAGCGTCCGCCGGCCGTACCGCAGATATGGGTCGGATCCGGATCGGTGGTGGTCATGTTCTCGCGGCGGATGTCGAACGCCGCAAACGACAGCAGCGTGGCGCTGCCCGGCGGCTGGTACTTGATGCCGACCTCGTACTGATTGCCCTCGATCGGCTTGAACGGCTTGTTCTGCCAGCCCGTGCCGGACTGCGGCTCGAACGATTCCGAATAGCTGAAGTACGGCGCCACGCCGTTGTCGAAGTTGTAGATCGCACCCAGGCGGCCCGTGAACTTCTCCGCATTCAGCGAGGACGGCGCGACCCGTCCGGTGGCGATCGTGGTGGTCTCACCCACGGTGCGCGACCAGTCGTAGCGTCCGCCCAGCAACACCGACAGGCGGTCGATCTTGATCTGGTCCTGGAAGTACAGGCCGGTCTGGTACTGCTTGGACGTTGCGTCCGACGAGAACGCCGGCACCGGGATGTTCTGATGATTGTTCGGGTTCAGCACATCCAGCGCGGGCGCGGTGCCGAAGCCGGACAGCGTGTCGGTCTTGACGTGCTGGTAGTCAAAACCCAGCAACGTAGTATGGGCGAAGGGACCGGTGTTGAAGCGCGCCTGCACGTTGTTGTCCAGCACCAGCGCGCCCACGTCCACGTCGGTCGCGATCGACGCACGCTGCTGGTAGCGGTAGGTCTTGTCGGTGTAGCCGTAGTTGTTGGTCATGGCGCCGTAGATGCTGCGGTACTGCGCTTCCGCGCGCGTCCAGCGCAGGCTTTGCGAGGCCTTGATGTTGTCGTTGAAACGGTGCTCCAGCACGTAGCCCAGCGAATAGCTCTTGCGATCGCTCTTTTCGAAGTTGGCGTCGCCGTCGTAGTAGTCGGCCGGCAGGCGAATGCCGTCGGGCGCGGAAAGCAGCGTGCGCATGGCTGGCACGCTGCCGTAGGAACCCATGTCGGGATCGCGCTGGAAATTGGTCAGCACCGTCAGCGTCGTGTCGCCGCTGGGCTTCCAGGTAAAGGCCGGCGATACGAAGTAGCGGCGTTCCTTGGTGTCCTTGACCTGGCCGTCGGACATGTAGCCCGAGCCGACCAGGCGGTACAGGAACTTGCCGTCTTCATCTACCGGACCGCCGAAATCGAAGTTGGCGCGACGGTAGTCATAGTTGCCGACCTGCACCTCGACCTCGCGCAGCGTCTCTTCCAGCGGGCGCTTGCTGACCTGGTTGACCACGCCGCCCGGACCGCCCTGCCCGTACATGACGGAGGCCGGGCCCTTCAGCACGTCCACGCGCTCCAGCCGATAGGCGTCCACCTGCGGCAAGGCGTCGCGGCCGCCAAATACCCGCAGGCCGTCCAGATACGTCGACGCCGAAAAGCCGCGCACGCTGAACTGGTCCAGGCGCGTAGCAGTGGCGCCGCGCGATTCCGTGGCCACGCCCGCGGTGTAGCGCAGCACCTGGTTCAGCGTCTGCGCGCCCTGCTCCGTGATCTGCTCGCGCGTGACGACCGATACCGACTGCGGCGTTTCGATCAGCGGCGTGTCGGTCTTGGTGGCGCTGGCGCTCACCGTCGCGACATAGCCCACCGTCGTGATCGGGCTGTCGGACAGGCCGGACACGGTCACTGGCGCCAGCGTGGGCGTGTCGCCCGCGGGCGCGGCGACCTGCACCAGGGTCCAGGTATTGCCCGATTGCGCGCGCGCCTGCAGCCCGCTGCCCGACAGGATGCGGGCAAATCCCGCGCCCACCGAATAGGCGCCGTCCAGCCCGTCCGAGCGGCGTCCCCGCACCAGCGCGGGGTCGAACGACAGGACCACGCCGGCGCTGCGCGCGAACTGCGTCAGGGCATCGGCCAAGGAACCGGCAGCGATCTGGTAGCTGCGCGGCGCATTCGCGGAGGCGGGCGCCGGCTGCGCCCAGGACTGCGGCATGCCGGCGGCAAGCCCGCCCGCGCACATGGCGGCCAGCAGGGCCATGCGGCCGGCAGACAAGGGGGCGCGCAAGCGCGAGTGAGACGAAGCGGACACAAAACTCTCCCTGTACGGTGGTATCTATCCCTGCCTTCCGTACGGGATCGGAAAACCTGCAAGCCGCAGGCAAAAAAATTTGTAACGCTCAGGCCTCGCGCGGACCGACCTGCAGCCAATACTGCGTATGTCGTGTCACGCGGATGGGCAAGGCGGGCTCCAGCGCCTTGAGCGCACGCTCGGCGTCGTCCAGCGGGAACACGCCCGACAGCCGCAGGCTCGCCACCGCCGGGTCCACCCGGATCATGCCCAACCGCTGGCGCGCCAGGTATTGCGCGAAATAGTCCAGGCGCCAGTCCTTGGCCACCACCAGCCCGTCGGTCCAGGCCAGCCGGTCGGAATCGGATGCAAGACGGCCGACGTCGCCGTGTTCGGAGAATTGCAGGCGCTCCCCGGCTTCCGCATGGGTGACCGCGCCGCCGCGCAAAAGCGCCAGACTGCCTTCGTACACGCCCACGCGCGCGCCTTCGGCGGTGCGGCGCAGATCGAAGCGCGCCTGCTCGACGCGTAGCTCGCCATGCCCCGTATCCACGCGCAGCGCCGCCATGCCGGGCCGCATTTCGGCCCGCACCAGCACTTCGCCACGCAGCAGGTCCATGCCGCGGGCATCGCCCTGCACATGCAGGCGCACCGCGCTGTCGCTGTTCAAGGTGATGTGCAGCCCATCCGCCACCGCTACCGCCAGCCGCTCGCCGACGCCCGTGCTGAGGTCCGCCGCCAGCCGCTGCCACGGTGTGTGGCGGTAGGCAGCCCAGCCGGTAAAAGCCGTGCCGCCGATAGCCAGCAATCCGCGCAACACCGTGCGACGGCCGGTCGATCGGGGCGAGGACGATGCGGAGCGCGTCAGCGCACCATGCGCCAATGCCGCCGGCACGCGGCGCGCGTCCTGGCTGATGCGCTGCAAGCGGTCCCACGCGCAGCGGTGCGCGGGGTCTTGCGCCAGCCATGCCTCACAGGACTGGCGTTCCGCCGCGCCGGCCAGGCCGGATTGCAATCGCACCCACCAGGCGATCGCCTGGCCCGCAACGGGGTCCGCGGCGGGATCCGCGGCGCTAGTCATCAAAGGCCGCGTAGCACGCGGTCATGGCGCGCACCATGTATTGCTGCACCGAACTCAAGGAAACCTCGAGCCGCCGGGCGATCTCGGGATAGGTCAGCCCGTCGAGCTGCGACAGCAGGAACGCGGATCGGGCCTTGGGCGGCAGGCCGTCCAGCAGACGGTCCAGCCGCGCCAGCGATTGCAGCTGCTCGGTTTGTTCCTCGGGGGATGGCGCATAGGCCTCGGGAATGGCGGCCAGATAGGCGAGATAGGCCCGTTCCAAGGCCGCATGCCGCTGGTGGTCCACTACCAGACCCTTGGCAATGGTGGTCAGCAGCCCGCGCGCTTCGGCGGCGCGCACCGCCTTGCGGCCCTGGATCACCCGCAGGAACACGTCCTGCGCCAGGTCTTCGGCGCGGTGCTCGCAGCCCAGCCTGCGGCGCAGCCAGCCGAACAGCCAGGAGCGATGATCGCGGTACAGGCCATCGACGGGCGCGGCGGGAGGGTCGGTGCGCGCGGCCGATGCGGACAGGAGGGTGGAAGACACGTTGGAAACTGCGGTGCTGGACCAGAAGTCTCCAAATCTTAATTGATAATGACTTGTATTACCAATTTCAACCGCGATCTGCCCGGAAAATCCGGACAGATGCGGCGCGACTACAACGACACGGTGTGGCGGCGTTCCGACTCCAGGTACTCGCGCGACTGCATTTCCAGGATGCGCGAGACGGTGCGGTGGAATTCATTGGCCAGCGCGCCTTCCGTGTAGATCTCCTCGGGTTCGCATTCGGCGGACATGATGAGCTTGACGCGGTGGTCGTAGAACACGTCGATCAGCCAGGTGAAGCGGCGCGCCTCGGAAGCCTGGCGCGGTCCCATGCGGGGTACGCCCGACAGGATCACCGCGTGGAAGCGATTGGCCAATTCCAGATAATCGTTCTGCGAACGCGGCCCGCCGCAAAGCGTGGCGAAATCGAACCACACCACCGACCCGCCCAGCGCCAGCGCGCGGATCTCGCGGTGTTCGATGTGCAGCACCGGATCCTGGGGCGGCGTATCGGCCAGGCTGTCGAACGCTTCCTGCAATGCGTTCTGGGCACGCTCGTCCAGCGGCGTGTGATAACACTGCACCTGTTCCAGCGAGCGGCGGCGGTAGTCCACGCCGGCGTCCACGTTCATGATGTCCATGCGCGCCTGGATCAGCTGGATCGCGGGCAGGATGCGGTCGCGGTGCAGGCCGTCCGGATACAGGGTCGAGGGTTCGTAGTTGGACGTCATCACGAAGGACGTGCCGTACTCGAACAGCTTGAACAGCAGCCGGTGCAGGATCATCGCGTCGGCCACGTCGGATACGTGGAACTCATCGAAGCAGATCAGGCGGTAGCGCTTGGCCACGCGCCTGGCCACCTCGTCCAGCGGATCCTGCATACCCTTCACTTCTTCGAGTTCGCGGTGCACGCCGCGCATGAATTCGTGGAAGTGCAGGCGCGTCTTGCGCACCACGGGTACGGTGGCGTAGAAAGCGTCCATCAGGAAGCTCTTGCCCCGCCCCACTCCGCCCCACAGGTACACGCCGCGCGGCACGTCGGGGCGGTTCAGCAGCTTCTTCAGCGCGTTCGAGCGCATCGACTTGAACTTGACCCATTCGTCGAAATAGCGCTGCAGCCGGTCGATCGCCTTTTTCTGGGCTTCGTCGGGCTTGTAGCCGCGTTCGGCCAGGGCGTGTTCGTAGTATTCGCGGACGTTCATGTGGGAGCAGGAAAAGCAGAATGAAAAAAGGGCGGATCCGTGAACCCGCCCCCGTCTTGCATCGGCTATGCGCGTATCAGAAGTTCAATGCGCGCTTGTCCACGGCCAATGCGGCTTCCTTCACGGCTTCCGACAGCGTCGGGTGCGCGTGGCAGATGCGGGCGATGTCTTCGGCTGCGCCACGGAATTCCATGATGGTCACGGCTTCCGAGATCAGTTCCGAGGCCATCGGGCCCACGATGTGCACGCCCAGGACCTCGTCGGTCTTGGCATCGGCGATCACCTTGGCAAAGCCGGTGGTGTCGCCCAGCGCGCGGGCGCGGCCATTGGCCAGGAACGGGAAGCTGCCAGCCTTGTACTCGCGGCCTTCGGCCTTGAGCTGCTGTTCGGTCTTGCCGACCCAGGCGATTTCCGGCGAGGTGTAGATCACCCACGGCACGGTGTCGAAGTTGACATGGCCGTGCTGGCCGGCGATGCGCTCGGCAACCGCCACGCCTTCTTCCTCGGCCTTGTGCGCCAGCATCGGACCGCGCACCACGTCGCCCACTGCCCAGACGTTCGGCAGGTTGGTCTTGCAGTCGCCGTCCACGGCGATGAAGCCGCGCTCGTCGAGCTTCAGTCCCACGGTGTCGGCGTTCAGGCCGCCGGTGTAAGGCACGCGGCCGATCGAGACGATCAGCTTGTCGACCACCAGCTTCTGCTCGGCGCCCTTGGCGTCGACGTAGGGCACGGTGACGGACTTGGCAGTCGCCTTGATCTCGCCGATCTTGACGCCCATCTGGATGTTCAGGCCTTGCTTGGTGAAGGCCTTGAGGGCTTCCTTGGCCACCTGGCCGTCAGCCGCGGCCAGGAATTCCGGCATGGCTTCCAGGATGGTGACTTCGGAACCCAGGCGGCGCCACACGCTGCCCATTTCCAGGCCGATCACGCCGGCGCCGATCACGCCCAGCGTCTTCGGCACGGCGCCGATGTTCAGCGCGCCGTCGTTGGACAGCACGACCTTTTCATCGAACGGCAGGCCGGGCAGCTCGCGCGCCGACGAACCGGTGGCGACCACGACATGCTTGGCAACCAGGTCTTCCTCGGCGGTGCCGGTGACCTTGATGGCCCAGCCGCCTTCCACCTGGCCGGCGAACGCGCCCTTGCCATGGAAGAACGTGACCTTGTTCTTCTTGAACAGGTACAGGATGCCGTCGTTGTTCTGCTTGACCACCGTGTTCTTGCGGCCGATCAGCGTGTCGAGCTTCAGGCTGACGCCCTTGACTTCGATGCCGTGCTCGGCGAAGTGGTGGTTGGCTTGTTCGTAGTGTTCGGACGATTGCAGCAGCGCCTTGGACGGGATGCAACCGACGTTGGTGCAGGTGCCGCCGGGTGCCGGGCCGCCTTGGCCGTTCTGCCAGGCGTCGATGCAAGCCACCGACATGCCGAGCTGCGCGGCGCGGATGGCGGCGATGTAGCCGCCGGGGCCCGCGCCGATGACGACGACGTCAAATTGTTTGGACATAGTGTTCTCGCGAAGAGGTATTGAGTGGAACACGCCCCGCCCTGCGGGCCGGCATGGAGCCAGCCGGGGCGCCGCAAGACCCGAAGGTCGATCGGGCGCCGGGCCGGGGCGTCGAGATTACAGGTCCAGCAACAGGCGCTGCGGATCTTCCAGAGCGTCCTTCATCGCGACCAGGCCCAGCACGGCTTCGCGGCCGTCGATGATGCGGTGGTCGTAGGACAGCGCCAGGTAGTTCATCGGGCGAATGACGATCTGGCCGTTTTCAACCACGGCGCGATCCTTGGTGGCGTGCACGCCCAGGATGGCCGATTGCGGCGGGTTGATGATCGGGGTCGACAGCATCGAGCCGAACACGCCGCCGTTGGAGATCGAGAACGTGCCGCCGGTCATTTCTTCAATGCCCAGCTTGCCGTCAGCGGCGCGGCGGCCGAAGTCGGCGATGGTCTTCTCGATGTCGGCGATCGACAGCTGGTCGGCGTTGCGCAGGATCGGCACAACCAGGCCGCGCGGGCTGCCGACAGCGATACCGATGTCGAAGTAGCCGTGGTAGATGATGTCCTTGCCGTCGATCGAGGCGTTGATCAGCGGGAACTTCTTCAGCGCGGCAACGGCGGCCTTGACGAAGAACGACATGAAGCCCAGCTTGATGCCGTGCTCTTTCTCGAACTTGTCCTTGTACTTGTTGCGCAGGTCGATGACGGCCTGCATGTTCACTTCGTTGAACGTGGTCAGGATCGCGTTTTCCTGCTGCGATTGCAGCAGGCGCTCGGCGATGCGGGCGCGCAGGCGGCTCATCGGCACGCGCTGTTCCGGACGGCCGTCCAGCGACAGCGTCGGAGGCGCGACCGGGGCGGCGGCCTTGGCCGGAGCGGCCTTGGCGGGAGCGCTGGCGGCCAGGGCGTCGCCCTTGGTCACGCGGCCGTCGCGGCCGGAGCCAGCCACGGAAGCGGCGTCGACGCCCTTCTCGGCCAGGATCTTGGCAGCGGCGGGCGAAGCCACGCCGGCGGCAGCCGACGAAGCGGGAGCGGCGGGAGCAGCAGCGGCTTGCTCGGCGGCCTTGGGCGCTTCGGCGGCGGGCGCGGCGGCGGCAACGGCGGCCTTGCCGGCGGTGTCGATGCGGGCCAACACTTCGCCGGAGGTGACGGTGCTGCCGTCGCCCTTGACGATTTCAGCCAGCACGCCCGAGGCGGGAGCCGGCACTTCCAGCACGACCTTGTCGGTTTCGACTTCGATCAGGATTTCGTCCGCTTCAACGGCAGCGCCCGGCTGCTTCTTCCAGGTCAGCAGCGTCGCTTCGGAGACGGATTCGGAGAGTTGGGGGACGACGACGTCGGTAATAGCCATTTTGTTTGTTCCGTAAAGTTTGTGTTCTGGTCGCGCTGCGCGGCAAGCTTCGAATCGGAATTCCAGAAACCTGCGCGCGCGGCGCGTGCATCAAGCGAGTGTTACTTCGTCAACATGACCTTGAACTTGGGCGCGAAAGCCGTGTCGATCAGGGCCTTCTGCTGCTCCTGGTGCTTGGCCAGGTAGCCCACGGCCGGCGATGCCGACGCGGCGCGGCCGGCGTAACCCAGCTTCTGGCCTTCGACCATGTTCTCGTACACGTGATGCTGAACGTAGAACCAGGCGCCCTGGTTCTGCGGTTCGTCCTGAACCCAGATCACTTCGGTTGCCTTCGGGTACTTGCGCAGTTCCGTTTCGAACGACTTGTGCGCGAACGGATACAGCTGTTCGACGCGGACGATCGCAACGTTGTCGGCGCCACGCTCGCGGCGGGCATTGACCAGATCGTAGTAGACCTTGCCCGAGCAAGCCAGCACGCGCTTGACCTTGCTGGCGTCGATGGCCTCGTCGACCTCGCCGATGACCGGGCGGAAGCTGCCGCCGGCCAGATCGGTCAGGGGCGAACCGGCGTCCTTGTTGCGCAGCAGCGACTTGGGCGTGAACAGCACCAGCGGCTTGCGGAACGGACGGATCATCTGACGACGCAGCACGTGGAAGATCTGCGACGCGGAGGTCGGCTGGACCACTTGCATGTTGTTGTCGGCGCACAGCTGCAGGAAGCGCTCGATGCGGCCCGACGAGTGCTCGGGACCCTGGCCTTCGTAGCCGTGCGGCAGCATCAGGGTCAGGCCCGACTGGCGGCCCCACTTGGCTTCGCCGGAGCTGATGAACTGGTCGATCACGACCTGGGCGCCGTTGACGAAGTCGCCGAACTGGCCTTCCCAGATGGTCAGCGTGTTGGGTTCGGCGCTGGAGTAGCCGTATTCAAAGCCCAGCACCGCCTCTTCGGACAGCACGGAGTCGATGACGGTGAACGGAGCCTGGCCTTCCGAGACGTTTTGCAGCGGAATGTAGGTGCCGTCGTTCCAGCGTTCGCGGTTCTGGTCGTGCAGCACGGCGTGGCGGTGCGTGAACGTGCCGCGGCCCGAGTCCTGGCCGGTGATGCGGATGGCGTAACCCGAGGACACCAGGGTCGCGAAGGCGAGGTGTTCGCCCATGCCCCAGTCCAGGTTCATTTCGCCCTTGGCCATGGTGCGGCGGTCGTTCAGCAGCTTGGCGACCAGCGGGTGCACCGTGAAGCCTTCCGGCACGGTGGTGATGCGTTCGCCGATGCGCTTGAGTTCGGCCAGCGGCACGGCGGTGTCGGCCTGGTCGGTCCACTTGGCGCCCAGGAACGGCGACCAGTCGATGGCGTACTTGCTCTTGTAGTCGGTCAGCACCGGCTCGATGGTGCGCTGGCCGTCTTCCATCAGCTGGCGGTAGTCCTTGACGAGCTGATCGGCTTCGCCTTCGGCCAGCACGCCTTGCGTGGTCAGCTTGTCGGCGTACAGCTTGCGCGTGCCGGGGTGATGGCCGATGCGCTTGTACATCAGGGGCTGCGTCAGCGACGGGGTGTCTTGCTCGTTGTGGCCCAGCTTGCGGAAGCAGACGATGTCCACGACGATGTCGTGGCGGAACTGCAGGCGGTAGTCCAGAGCCAGCTTGGTGACGAACACGACGGCTTCGGGATCGTCGCCGTTGACGTGGAACACCGGCGCTTCGATCATCTTGACCACGTCGGTGCAATACAGCGTCGAGCGCGAATCGCGCGGGTCGGACGTGGTGAAGCCGATCTGGTTGTTGATGACGATGTGCAGCGTGCCGCCCGTGCCGTAGCCGCGGGTCTGGGCCAGGTTCAGGGTTTCCATGACCACGCCCTGGCCGGCGAAGGCCGCGTCGCCGTGCACCAGCACCGGCAGGACTTGCTTGCCTTCGGCGTCGCCGCGGCGTTCCTGGCGGGCGCGTGCGCTGCCTTCGACCACGGGGTTGACGATTTCCAGGTGCGACGGGTTGAACGCGAGCGACAGGTGGACCGGGCCGCCACGGGTGGACAGGTCGCTCGAGAAGCCGTTGTGGTACTTCACGTCGCCGTCGGTCAGGCCTTCGGCGTGCTTGCCTTCGAACTCGGCGAACAGGTCGCCGGGCATCTTGCCCATGATGTTCACGAGCAGGTTCAGGCGGCCGCGGTGGGCCATGCCGACCACGATTTCCTGGACGCCGTTTTCACCGGCGTGGTTCACCACTTCGTCCATCGAGGCGATGAAGCTTTCGCCGCCTTCCAGCGAGAAGCGCTTCTGGCCGACGTACTTGGTGTGCAGGAAGCGCTCGAGGCCTTCGGACTCGGTCAGCTGCTGCAGGATGTGGCGCTTTTCTTCGGCCGAGTAGGCCGGCGCGCCCAGGGTGGCTTCCAGGCGTTCCTGGATCCAGCGCTTGGCGGCGGGGTCGGAGATGTGCGTGAATTCGGCACCGATGCTGCGGCAGTAGGTGTCGCGCAGCGCCTTCAGGATGTCGCGCAGCGTCATGGTGCTGGCGGTCGTGAAGTAGGTGTTGGTGGCCGAGTAGGTCTGGTCCAGATCGGCTTCGGTCAGGCCGTAGAAGGCCGGATCGAGTTCGGGGATCGGGGGACGTTCCTGGCGCTTGAGCGGATCCAGGTCGGCCCAGCGCGAACCCAGGGAGCGGTAGGCCGCGATCAGCGACTGCACCGAAACCTGCTTGCTGGCCACGGTCAGATCGGGTTCGGCCGCGCGTTGCACGAAGGCATTGGCCTTGGCGCGCTGGGCGAACGATTCGACGATGGGAGCGTGGGCCTGGTCGCGGGTGGATTCCTGGCCGTCGGTGGCGGGAGCGTGTTGCAGCTGGTCGAAGTATTCGCGCCAGTTGTCAGGTACCGAACCGGGATTGTCGAGGTAGGCTTCGTAAAGCTCCTCAACATAAGGGGCGTTACCCCCAAAGAGATAAGACGTGGATAGAGATTCTATTTCCGAAGACATATCGCTTCACCTTTACGAGTGCTTCACTCGACACGATGCAGGAAAACCTTCCGCGACACGGGCTTCCCGTTAAGCGGATAGCAGGGGCAGAAGGCGCGTACAAGCCTTAAAAGCCGTATGGGATAAGAGTATAGCCCTTTGAGTTTAAGGACGTCTTCTTGCGTTTGCGTGACGCAAAAGCGCATTCGGAATGCCGTCATGCAGCATTGGAATGTCCAGGCAACCCCTTCCATTGCGCCGTCTACTCGCATTCAATTTCCGGCAATCCAAAATGCCGCGCCGCATCATTTTCACTGACAAAAATTGCAGTGTTGCGCATTAGCCTCGTTCATACGGGCAATTCGGTGGTCGACAGGATCTCTTTCAGGACGAAAAAGGTGCGGATCTGGCGTACGCCGGGCAGCTTGATGATCTCGCCCGCATGCAGCTTGTTAAAGCGTTCCAGGTCGCGGATGCGCAGCATCAGGAAGTAGTCGAACTCGCCTGCCACCAGGTGGCATTCCAGGCAGCCGCTGATGCCGCGCGCCGCGGCTTCGAAATCCGTGAAGGACTCCGGTGTGGAGCGGTCCAGCACCACGCCCACGATGACCAGGGTGGCCATGTCCACCTCTGCCGGTTCCAGCAGGGCGACGGTCTTGCGGATGACTCCCTCGCTCTTGAGCTTTTCCACGCGGCGCAGGCAGGCGGCCGGGCTCAGGTGGACGCGCGCGCTCAGTTCCAGGTTGGTGATCTGGGCGTCCTGCTGCAGCACGCGCAGGATGTGGCGATCGATGCGGTCCAGGTCAGAATTCGTCGGCATTTGATGCGTCCCTGAAAATTAAATTTCGATCAAAAAGCCAATCTAGAAATATTAAATAGAAACCTGGACATTTATTTAATTATTTTCCTTTTAAATAATAAAAATACGCAATTGACGGCAAATCCTTGAAATTCCTATGATTTTTCCATCCGCGCCACCCGGCCCGGCCCAGGAGAGTCCCATGGATCTGCAACGATTTCCGCGCCATCGCCTGACCTTCGGCGACACCCCCATCGAGAAGCTCGAGCGCCTGTCCGCGCATCTGGGCGGCAAGGTCGAGATCTACGCCAAGCGCGAAGACTGCAACAGCGGCCTCGCCTTCGGCGGCAACAAGCTGCGCAAGCTGGAGTACCTGATCCCGCAGGCGCTGGAACAGGGCTGCGACACGCTGGTCACCATCGGCGGCATCCAGTCCAACCACACCCGCATGGTGGCGGCCGTGGCCGCCAAGCTCGGGCTGGCCTGCGTGCTGGTGCAGGAAAACTGGGTGGACTATTCGGACGCGGTCTACGACCGGGTCGGCAACATCATGATGAGCCGCCTGATGGGCGCCGACTTGCGTCTGGTGGACCAGGGGTTCGACATCGGCTTTCGCCGCAGCTGGGAAGAGGCGCTGGAAGATGTCCGCAAGCGCGGCGGCAAGCCCTACGCGATTCCAGCGGGCGCGTCCGACCACGAACTCGGAGGCCTGGGCTACGTCGGCTTCGCCGAGGAAGTGCGGCGCCAGGAAGCCGAGCTGGGCTTCAAGTTCGACTACATCGTCGTCTGCGCGGTCACGGGCAGCACGCAGGCCGGCATGGTGGTGGGCTTTGCGGCGGATGGCCGCGCGGACCGCGTCATCGGCATCGACGCTTCAGGCACGCCCGAGCAAACCCGCGCGCAGATCCTGCGCATCGCGCGGCGCACGGCCGACATGGTCGGACTCGGCGCCGCCATCGAAGAGCGCGACGTGGTGCTGGACACCCGCTATGCCTACCCGGCCTATGGCCTCCCCTCGGCCGAGACCAACGAGGCCATCCGTCTTTGCGCCCGGCTCGAGGGCATGATGACCGACCCGGTCTACGAAGGAAAATCCATGCAGGGCATGATGGACATCATCCGCCGCGGCGAGATTCCGGCCGGCTCGCGGGTTCTGTATGCGCACCTGGGAGGGGTGCCGGCGATCAACGCCTACAGCTTTCTCTACCGCAACGGATAAGGGCGCCTACGGCGCCTTCGGCTGGCCTTGCGGCGACTTGCGCTGAAAGGCCGGCCAGGCCCTGGACTTGCCAGTCCTGGCCGCCAGCGCCGATGATGAGCGCAGGAAGCGCAGCCCAGCCGGCGTATCCGCCGGCTGGGTTTTTCGTTTGGGCCCGCCTTTCCAGCCCCCCAATGAAATTATGTACATAGTTTGTATACAAAACTACGATTTCCCGCTATGGTGCTGATCATCAGGAAGTCATCCGCCCACCCACGCCCGGCCGCCGCGCGCCGTTGCCCTCCGCCCGCCTCATGACCGTCTACGATTCCACGCTCCCCTACCCCCGCGACCTGGCCGGCTACGGCCGCAATCCGCCGCATGCCCGATGGCCGGGGCAGGCGCGCATCGCGGTGCAGTTCGTGCTGAATTACGAGGAAGGCGGCGAGAACAGCGTGCTGCATGGCGACCCCGGGTCCGAACAGTTCCTGTCGGAAATGTTCAACCCCGCCAGCTATCCCGAGCGCCACCTCAGCATGGAGGGCATCTACGAGTACGGCTCGCGCGCCGGCGTCTGGCGCATCCTGCGGGAATTCGAGAAGCGCGGCCTGCCGCTGACGGTATTCGGCGTGGGCATGGCCTTGCAGCGCCATCGGGAACTGACCGCCGCCTTCGTCGAACTGGGACACGAGATCGCCTGCCACGGCTGGCGCTGGATCCACTATCAGCACATCGACGAGGCCACCGAGCGCGAACACATGCGCCTGGCCATGGACGCGATCACGCAAATGACCGGCAGCCGTCCGCTGGGCTGGTACACCGGCCGCGACAGTCCGCGCACGCGGCGCCTGGTGGCCGACTATGGCGGTTTCGAGTACGACAGCGACTACTACGGCGACGACCTGCCCTTCTGGATGCGCGTACAGAAAACGGACGGCAGCGTCGTGCCGCAACTGATCGTGCCCTACACGCTGGACTGCAACGACATGCGCTTCGCGCTGCCGCAGGGCTATTCGCACGCTGATCCCTTCTTCCAGTACCTGAAGGACAGCTTCGACGCGCTCTACGCCGAAGGCGACGAAGCGCCCAAGATGATGAGCATCGGCATGCATTGCCGCCTGCTGGGCCGGCCCGGCCGCATCACCGCGCTGCAGCGTTTCCTGGACCACATTGCCAGCCATGACCGCGTCTGGGTCTGCCGGCGGCTGGACATCGCGCGCCACTGGAAGGCGGCGCATCCCTACACCCCCAACGCCTGAACAGGACGGCCATGGCCCATACCCTAGCCCAACTCAATGCGGCGGCGCCCGCGGACGCCGTCGCCATGCTCGACGGCCTGTACGGACATGCGCCGTGGATCGCCGAACGCGCGCTTGGCCACCGCCCGTTTCGCTCGCTGGCCGACCTGGCGCAGCGCCTGCGCCGCGCCGTGAGCGAGGCCGACGCCGACGCCCGGACGGCGCTGCTGCGCGCCCATCCGGAGCTGGCAGCAGGCACGCCCCGGAACGCGGATTCGGCACGCGAACAGGACTTGGCCGGATTGGCCGCGTGCACGCCCGCCGAATTGGCTCGCCTGCAAGCATTGAACGCCGACTACGGCGCCAGATTCGGCTTTCCCTTCGTGCTGGCCGTGCGCGGCCCGCGCGGCGCCGGCATGACGCGCCAGCAGGTGATCGACGAGTTCACCCGCCGCCTGGACAACCCGCCGGACCTGGAATTCGAAGAAGCCCAGCAGCAGCTGCACCGCATCGCCGAGATCCGCCTGCGCGATAGCTTCGACGCCGAGCCCGCCATCGGCAACGACATCTGGGACTGGGGTGAACAACTGGCCGTCCACAGCGATCCGGGCTACGCAGAAAAAGGCCAGCTCACCGTCACCTACCTGACCGCAGCCCACCGCGCCTGCGCCGCGCTGTTGTCGCAATGGATGCGCGACTGCGGTTTCGACGAGGTCGGCATCGATGCGGTTGGCAACGTGGTCGGCCGCTACCTGGCCGCCAGCGCCGATGCCCCCACCCTCATGACCGGCAGCCATTACGACACCGTGCGCAACGCCGGCAAGTACGACGGCCGGCTGGGCATCTTCGTGCCGATGGCCTGCGTGCGCGAATTGCACCGCCAGGGCAAGCGCCTGCCCTACCACCTGGAAGTCATCGGCTTCGCGGAAGAGGAAGGCCAGCGCTACCGCGCCACCTTCCTGGGTTCGGGCGCGTTGATCGGCGACTTCAAGCCGCAATGGCTGGACCAGCAGGACGCCGACGGCGTCAGCATGCGCGACGCCATGGCGCAAGCCGGCCTGCGCAGCGCAGACATCCCCAAGCTCAAGCGCGATCCCGCCCGTTATCTGGGCTTCGTCGAAGTCCACATCGAACAAGGTCCGGTGCTCTACGAAATGGGGCTGCCGCTGGCCGTGGTCACGTCGATCAACGGCTGCGTGCGCTATCAGGTGCGGATCAACGGCCTGGCCTGCCACGCCGGCACCACCCCCATGAACCGCCGCCGCGACGCCGCCACCGCCACGGCCGAGCTGGCCTTGTACGTGGAGCAGCGCGCCGCCCGCGACGGCGACTCGGTCGGCACCATGGGCATGCTGGAAGTGCCCGGCGGTTCGATCAACGTGGTGCCGGGAGAATGCCGCTTCAGCCTGGACCTGCGCGCGCCCAGCGACGCGCAGCGTGATGCGCTGGCGCACGACGTGCTGGCCGAGCTCGAAGCCATCTGCCAGCGCCGCGGCCTGCGCTACACGCTGGAAGAAACCATGCGCGCCGCCGCCGCGCCCAGCGATCCCGCCTGGCAGCAGCGCTGGGAACGCGCCGTCGACGCGCTGGGACTGCCCGTCCATCGCATGCCCAGCGGCGCCGGCCACGACGCCATGAAGCTGCATGAAGTCATGCCCCAGGCCATGCTGTTCGTACGCGGCCAGAACTCCGGCATCAGCCACAACCCGCGCGAATCCACCTCCAGCGACGACATCCAGCTTGCCGTGCTGGCGTTCCTGCGCCTGCTCGACGATCTTGCCCACGACACCCAATAGCCGACCATGACCGATTACGCCCGACTCGACGCCTGGATTGACGCCCACTTTGACGAGGAAGTCCGCTTCCTGCAGGAGCTGGTGCGCGTGCCGACCGACACGCCTCCCGGCAACAATGCGCCACACGCCGAGCGCACGACCGAATTGCTGCAAGGCTTCGGCCTGGAGGCCGAAGCCCATCCGGTGCCGGCGCAGGAGGTGCGGGACTATGGCCTGCAATCCATCACCAACCTCATCGTGCGCCGCGAGTACGGCGCGGGCGGCCTGCGCGTGGCGCTCAACGCCCACGGCGACGTGGTGCCGCCGGGCGAAGGCTGGGAACATGATCCTTACGGCGGCGAAATCGACGGCGGCAGCCTGTACGGCCGCGCCGCCGCGGTCAGCAAGAGCGATTTCGCCAGCTACACGTTCGCCCTGCGCGCGTTGGAAGCCGTCGCCCGCCCCAGCCGCGGCGCGGTCGAACTGCACTTCACCTACGACGAGGAATTCGGCGGCCTGCTCGGCCCCGGCTGGCTGCTGTCCCAAGGACTGACCAAGCCCGATCTGCTGATCGCCGCGGGTTTCAGCTACGAGGTCGTGACCGCCCACAACGGCTGCCTGCAGATGGAAGTGACGGTCCACGGCAAGATGGCGCATGCCGCCATCCCCAGCAGCGGCGTGGATGCGCTGCAAGGCGCGGTCGCGATCCTGAACGCGCTGTACGCGCAGAACACGCGGTATCGGGAGATCCGCTCCGAGGTGCCGGGCATCAGCCACCCCTACCTGAACGTCGGCCGCATCGAAGGCGGCACCAACACCAACGTGGTGCCGGGCAAGGTAGTGTTCAAGCTGGACCGGCGCATGATCCCCGAAGAAAACGCGGCCGAGGTCGAGACCGACATCCGCCGCATCATCCAGGAAACCGCCGCCTCCGTGCCCGGCATCAGCGTGGACATCAAGCGCCTGCTGCTGGCCAATTCCATGCGCCCGCTGCCGGGCAACCAGCCGCTGGTGCAGGCCATACAGAAACATGGAGAGGAATTGTTCGGCGAGCCCATCGCCGCCATGGGCACGCCGCTTTATACCGACGTGCGCCTGTACGCCGAAGCGGGCATTCCGGGCGTGATCTACGGCGCCGGACCGCGCACCGTGCTGGAATCGCACGCCAAGCGCAACGATGAGCGGGTGGTGCTGGAAGACCTGCGGCGCGCCACCAAGGTCATCGCCCGCACGCTGGCCGACCTGCTGGACGCCGCCTGAGGCGGGCGCCCGGCAGGACCGGCCGGGCGCTTCACGCCAGTTTCATCACCCGGCGCCAGAACAGGATCGCCACCGCCACGAAGACGGCCAGGCCCAGGAACGAGGCCGTGTGCTCGAAGCCCGCGCCGGCGATCGCCAGCGGCGCTTCGGTACCGGCCGCGCCGATGATGCCGGCCATCAGCACGCCGACCAGGCTTTCGCCCACGATCAGGCCAGAGGCGATCAGCACGCCGCGGCGGTTGGCCGCGTCGGCGAACTGCTCGTAGGGCTTGCCGGCGGCGGCCGCGCGGCGGCGCAGAGCGCGTTCCAGCAGCCATGCCAGGACCGCTCCGACCACGATGGGCGCGGCGACGGTGGGCGGCAGGTAGATGCCGATACCCACGGCCAGCACCGGAATGCGGGCCACGCGGCAGGTGCGCTTCATGATTTCGTCCACCACGATCAGCCCCACGCCGACCGCCATGCCGATCAGGATCATGGTCCAGTTGAGCTGGTGCGTGAAGATGCCGCGCGCGATCGCCAGCATCAGCGTCGCCTGCGGCGCCGACAGGGCCTGCGCCGGGTCCATGCCTGCGCGCGGCATGGCGTCGGCAAAACCGTAGGCGTTGTAGAGCAGTTCCAGCACCGGCGAAATCACCGCCGCGCCGGCCACGCAGCCGATCAGCAGGGCCACCTGCTGACGCCAGGGCGTCGCGCCCACCAGCCAGCCGGTTTTCAAGTCCTGCAGGTTGTCGTTGGAAATGGAGGCCACCGCCACCACCGCCGAGGTGCTGAAGATCGACAGCGCAATCGCCATCTGCACGCCGTTCTGCGCGCCCAGCAGTTCGCCGCCCAGCGCCAGCATCAGCAGCGATACCAGCACGATGGCGACGATACCCACGCCCGAGATCGGGCTGGTCGACGACCCTACCAGGCCGGCCATGTAGCCGCAGGCCGCGGCCACCAGGAAGCCGAAGACGAAGGCGAACAGCACGGCGTAGGCCACCAGCTTCCAGATGCCGGCGGGCGACAGCGGCGCGCCGGACAGGAACACCTGGAACGTGACGACCAGCACCGCCACCAGCACCAGCGTCACCGCTGAAATCCAGCCGGCCGACAGGTCGCGCTCGGTGCGCGGCGCGCGCCCGGCACGGGCGGCGCCCGCCTTGGTCAGCGCCGCGAACGAAGCCTTGACGCCGCGCGCCATCGGCATGAACAGCGTGGCCAGCGTCCAGATGGCGCCCACGCCGATCACGCCGGCGCCGATGAAGCGCACCTGCGAAGCCCACAGGCCGGTAGCGTACTTCGCCAGCGACGTGCCCGCGGGCATGTCGCCCATGGCGGTCAGGATGGGCACGGCGATGCCCCAGGAAATGATCAGTCCGGTCAGCATGGCCAGCCCGGCGACGATGCCGATCAGGTAGCCCGCGCCCAGCAGCGCCAACGAAAAGCCCATGGGCAGCCGGAATACCGCGCCGCCCAGTGCGAACCAGCCGCTGACGCTGTCGCCCAGCACGCGCAGTCCGCTGGCGGCGAAACTGACCGCGGCGGCGACCACGCCGCCAGCCACGATGTCGCCCATGCCGGTCTCGGCCTTGGCCGGTGCGCGTCCGTCCTCCGCGGCCTCGTCCTGGGCGCGCTCGGCGCTGCCCACCCGCAGAATTTCAGCGGCGGCCACGCCTTCCGGATACGGCAGGTCGCTCTGCACCACCATCACGTGGCGCAGCGGAATGGTGAACATCACGCCCAGCATGCCGCCGGCGGCGCAGATGCCCAGCGTCTGCCAGAACGGGAAGCCCTGCCAGTGTCCCATCATGACCAGGGCCGGCAGGATGAAGATGATGGACGACAGCGTCCCGGCCGCGGAGGCCTGGGTCTGCACCATGTTGTTTTCGAGGATGTTCGCGTCCTTGAACAGGCGCAGGACGGACATCGAGATCACCGCCGCCGGAATGGCGGATGAGAACGTCAGGCCCACCTTCAGTCCGAGAAAGACGTTGGAAGCCGTGAAGATGACGGTGATGATTGCGCCCAGGAGGATGCCGCGGAACGTAAGTTCGGGCAACGTGACCTCTGCCGGGACGCTGATGGGTTGGGTCATTGCAGTTATTCCTATCTTGCCAGGCGCGAATTCTAGCGCCTTCGCGTCCACCCAGCGGTCACCCCTCTGAGACGACCGCCAAGCACATCCTCGGCAGAAGCTGCCGCAAGCAGTAAAACTTGCAAAAGATTATGCTGAATTTTCCGAAGTTTCCCCAGAATTTTGATCACCCATGCCAGGGGCTAGGGTCTAGCATGGACGTCAAACCAGGAGACGACCAGACCATGCGCGACGCCAGTTCCGCCCCCGGGCAAGACATCCAGCACGACGCCGATCCCGCCGAAACCGCCGAATGGCGCGAGGCGCTGGAATCGCTGGTACAGGCGGAAGGTTCTGAACGGGCGGGCTACGTGCTGGACAATCTGCTGGGCCATGCGGCGTCGCTGGGCCTGCGCGCCAACAGCCAGACCCGCACCGCCTACCTCAACACCATCCCCGCCGACCAGGAGCCGCCCTTCCCCGGCAACCTCGCCGTGGAGGAGCGCATCGCCCGCATCAACCGCTGGAACGCGCTGGCGATGGTGGTGCGCGCCAACCAGGCGCATGGGGAGCTGGGCGGCCACATCGCCAGCTATGCCTCGGCCGCCGACCTGTTCGAGGTCGGCTTCAACCATTTCTTCCGCGCGCAGAGCCCGGACGGCCCCGGCGACCTGGTCTACATGCAGCCGCACTCGGCGCCCGGCGTGTATGCCCGCGCCTATCTGGAAGGATTCCTGGGCGAAGAGGACCTGGCGCATTTCCGCCAGGAGATCACGGCCGGCGCGCGCGGCCTGCGCGGACTGTCGTCGTACCCGCACCCGTGGCTGATGCCCGACTTCTGGCAGTTCCCCACGGGGTCGATGGGCATCGGCCCCATCAACGCCATCTACCAGGCGCGCTTCATGCGCTATCTGGAGCACCGTTCGCTCATGCCCGGCGGCGACCGCAAGGTCTGGGGCATCTTCGGCGACGGCGAAATGGACGAACCCGAATCCATCGCCGCGCTGACGCTGGCCGCGCGCGAGAAACTCGACAACCTGGTGTTCGTGGTCAATTGCAACCTGCAGCGCCTGGACGGCCCGGTGCGCGGCAACGGCCGCATCATCGATGAGCTGGAAACGCTGTATGCGGGCGCGGGCTGGAACGTCATCAAGCTGGTCTGGGGCAGCGACTGGGACGCGCTCTTGCGGCGCGACACCGGCGGCGCCCTGGCGCGCGCCTTCGCCAACACCGTGGACGGACAGTTCCAGACCTTCGCGGCCAACGACGGCGCCTTCAACCGCGCCCACTTCTTCAACCAGAATCCCGAACTGGCTGCTCTGGTGGCCGACTGGAGCGACGAGGCCATCGACCGGCTGCACCGCGGCGGCCATGACATGGTGAAGATCCATGCGGCCTACCACCGCGCCGTGCGCCATCGCGGCCAGCCCACGGTGATCCTGGCGCAGACCAAGAAGGGCTTCGGCATGGGGTCGGCCGGCCAGGGCAAGATGACCACGCACCAGCAGAAGAAGCTGGACGACGAGGCGCTGCTGGCCTTCCGCGACCGCTTCGCGCTGCCGATCTCGGACGCCGATTGCCTGGCGCTCAAGTTCTACCGCCCGGCCGAGGACAGCGCCGAACTGCGCCACCTGCAGGCGCGCCGCGCCGCGCTGGGCGGCCACATTCCCCGCCGCAACACCGAGGCGCCGCGCCTGGCGCCGCCGGACGCCGAACACTGGGCGCGTTTCGCGCTGGCCGCCGACGGCAAGGAAATGTCGTCCACCATGGCCATCGTGCGCATGCTGACCGCCCTGCTCAAGGACGCCACCGTGGGGCCGCGCATCGTGCCCATCGTGGCGGACGAGGCGCGCACCTTCGGCATGGCCAACCTGTTCCGCCAGATCGGCATCTACTCCGCGCAAGGCCAACTCTATGAACCCGAGGACATCGGCTCGGTGCTGTATTACCGCGAAGCGCGCGACGGCCAGATCCTGGAAGAAGGCATTACCGAGGCCGGCGCGATTTCCTCGTGGACGGCCGCGGGCACCAGCTATTCGGTCAACGGCCTGCCGATGCTGCCCTTCTATATCTATTACTCGATGTTCGGCTTCCAGCGCATCGGCGACCTGATCTGGGCTGCCGCCGATCAGCGCACGCGCGGCTTCCTCGTCGGCGCCACCTCCGGCCGCACCACGCTGGGCGGCGAAGGGCTGCAGCACCAGGACGGCTCCAGCCACATCATGGCCGCCGCAGTGCCGAACTGCCGCGCCTATGACCCGGCCTATGCCTACGAGGTCGCCATCATCGTCGAGCACGGCATGCGCCGCATGCTGGACGAGCAGCGCGACGAGTTCTACTACCTGACCGTCACCAACGAGAACCTGGCGCAGCCGGACATGCCGGCAGGCGAAGACGTACGCGAGGGCATCCTGCGCGGCATGTACCGCCTGCGGCCCGCGCGCGGGCAGGCCCAGGTGCGCCTGCTGGGCGCCGGCCCCATGCTGCGCGAGGCCGAAATTGCCGCGCAACGGCTGCAGGCCGACTACGGCGTGGACGCCGAAGTCTGGAGCGTCACCAGCTTTTCCGAGCTGGCCCGCGCCGGCCGCGAAGCCGAACGCGCCCGCGTGCTCGGCCTTGCGTCCGGCGCCGACTGGGTCCGCACCTGCCTGGGCGCCAGCAACGCCCCGGTGGTTGCCGCCAGCGACTACGTGCGCGCCGTGCCGGAACAGATCCGCGCCTGGGTGCCCGCGCCCTACCGCACGCTGGGTACCGACGGCTTCGGCCGCAGCGACACCCGCGCCCAGCTGCGCGACTTCTTCGAGGTCAGCGCGGACTGGATCGTGCTGTACGCGCTGGACAGCCTGGACCGCCAGGAAGACGCCCAGACGCTGCGCGCGCGCCTGAATGCCGGCACGCGGCAAACGCCGCCTTGGGATAGATAGGATTGCAATCCGGGATGCAGCGAGGTTTTGCGCAAAATCGTCCATTCGCTGCAGCGCAACAACCAAGCACCCGCGCTTTCTGTTGAAATACGGGTGTTCCCAAGCATTTCCCAGAAAATACGGCGGGCCGCGAGCCCGCTTTTTGCAATCCCATTTCCTTTCCATTTAGCGCCCGCAAGGCCTGTATCCCATGGACGAAACCCTCACCAAAATGGCGTTGGACTACCACGCCTACCCCACCCCCGGCAAAATCTCGGTCACGCCGACCAAGACGCTGGCCAACCAGGACGACCTGTCCCTGGCCTACTCCCCCGGCGTGGCGGCCGCCTGCATGGCCATCTTCGACCAAGGCGATGACGCCGCCTCGAAGTACACCTCGCGCGGCAACCTGGTGGGCGTGATCACCAACGGCACCGCCGTGCTGGGCCTGGGCAACATCGGCCCGCTGGCCGCCAAGCCTGTGATGGAAGGCAAGGGCTGCCTGTTCAAGAAGTTCGCCGGCATCGACGTGTTCGACATCGAACTGGCCGAGAACGACCCCGACAAGCTGGTCGACATCATCGCGGCGCTGGAGCCCACGCTGGGCGGCGTCAACCTCGAGGACATCAAGGCGCCCGAGTGCTTCTACATCGAGAAGAAGCTGCGCGAGCGCATGAAGATCCCCGTCTTCCACGACGACCAGCACGGCACCGCCATCATTTCGTCGGCCGCCATCCTGAACGGCCTGAAGGTCGTGAACAAGGACATCGGCTCGGTCAAGCTGGCTTGCTCGGGCGCCGGCGCCGCCGCCATCGCCTGCCTGGACCTGCTGGTGCACCTGGGCGTCAAGCGCGAGAACATCTACGTGGTGGACTCGCGCGGCGTGATCTGGGACGGCCGCGATGAAAACATGGAAGCCAACAAGAAGCGTTACGCGCAGAAGACCGACGCCCGCACGCTGGCTGACGTGGTAAACGGCGCCGACGTGTTCCTGGGCTGCTCGACCGCCGGCGTGCTGACCGCCGACATGGTCAAGACCATGGCCGCCAGCCCGCTGATCCTGGCGCTGGCCAACCCGGAACCGGAAATCCGTCCCGAGGTGGCCAAGGCCGCCCGCCCGGACTGCATCATCGCCACCGGCCGTTCGGACTACCCGAACCAGGTCAACAACGTGCTGTGCTTCCCGTTCATCTTCCGCGGCGCCATGGACGCCGGCGCCTCGCGCATCACGGAAGAAATGAAGCTGGCTTGCGTGAAGGCCATCGCCGAACTGGCTCAAGCCGAACAAAACGACGAAGTGGCCCGCGCCTACGCCGGCCAGGAACTGTCGTTCGGCCCTGACTACATCATCCCGAAGCCCTTCGACCCGCGCCTGATCGTCCAGATCGCCCCGGCCGTGGCCCAAGCCGCCGCCGACTCCGGCGTGGCTGCCCGCCCCATCGAAGACATCGAGGCCTACCGCCAGAAGCTGATGGGCTTCGTGTACCACTCGGGCCAGCTGATGCGTCCGCTGTTCGCCCAGGCCAAGAAGGCGCCCAAGCGCGTCATCTACGCCGACGGCGAAGACGAGCGCGTGCTGCGCGCGGTGCAGACCGTGGCCGATGAAAAGCTGGCGTTCCCGATCCTGATCGGCCGCCCGGCCGTCATCGAAATGCGCATCAAGAAGTTCGGCCTGCGCCTGGCGGCCGGCCAGGACTTCGAGATCGTGGATCCGGAAGACGACAGCCGCTTCAACGAAACCTGGAATGCGTACTACCAGTTGAAGGGCCGCGAAGGCGTGACGCCGGCCATCGCCAAGGCGATGATCCGCAAGCACAACACGCTGATCGGCGCGATGCTGCTGCGCCGTGGCGACGCGGACGCCCTGCTCTGCGGCGTGGCCAGCAAGTACGACAACCAGCTCAAGTACATCGACGAAATCATCGGCAAGAAGGAAGGCCAGACCTACGCCGCCCTGAACGTGCTGATGCTGCCCGACCAGACGCTGTTCGTCACCGACACCCACGTCAACGAGAACCCGACGGCCGAGGAAGTCGCCAGCATCACCATCCAGGCCGCGGACGAAATGCTGCGCTTTGGCGTGGTGCCGAAGATCGCCCTGCTGTCGCACTCCAACTTCGGCAGCCGCGTGACGGAATCCTCGCGCAAGATGGCCGCCGCGCGCCAGATGGTGCAGGACCGCGCTCCCGACCTGGAAGTCGACGGCGAAATGCACGCCGACGCCGCCCTGTCGGAAAAGATCCGCGTCCTGGCCTACCCGGACAGCACGCTCAAGGGCCGCGCCAACCTGCTCGTCATGCCCACGCTGGACACCGGCAACATCACGTACAACATGTTGAAGATGACTGGCAGCAATGGCGTCGCGATGGGTCCGATCCTGCTGGGCGCGGCGCGCCCCGTGCACATCCTGACCACCAGCGCCACCGTGCGCCGCATCGTCAACATGACGGCGCTGGCCGTGGTGGACGCGCAGCAGGAAGCCGCCGAGGCCGCCAAGAAGCGTCGTTGATCAACGACGGCCATTAAGGCAAAGGGCGCCCCTTGGGGCGCCCTATTTCTTGCTGCGGGCACTTTCCGCCGCGATAGCCTGCCGGCCCGGGCTGATGGTAAAAACCAAGTTCAACCTTGTTTTCTGGAGTCCACATGCTGGCCGACGCCTTGTATGCCTGGTTTCATTACCTGGCCATTTTCCTGCTGGTGGTGGTCCTGACCGCCGAAGCCGTGCTGCTGCGGCCCGATCTCACCGCCGCCGGCCTCAAGCGCCTGGTCATCTATGACCGCCTCTATGCGCTGAGCGCCGTGGTGGTGCTTGTCACCGGCGTGCTGCGCCTGACGCTGGGCATCAAGGGCGCCGCGTTCTACATGAGCAATCCCTGGTTCCACGCCAAGATCACGCTCTTCGTCATCATCGGCCTCTGTTCGATCGCGCCCACGATGACCTTCCTGCGCTGGGCCAAGCAATCGCGCCAGCAGCCGGGCTTCCTGCCCGCGGCCGCCGACATCAAGCGGGCGCGGCGCTGGGTCATGATCGAATCGCACCTGTTCATCTTCCTGCCGCTGTTCGCCGTGCTGATGGCGCGCGGCATCGGCGCGTAACACTCCGCCAGGGCCGCGCGCTTCAAGAGCAGGATGCGCGGCGGCGGGCCTCGGGCTCCTCGTCGCCCACGACAAAGGTGGCGAAGTGGAAAACGCCCACCGTATCGTTCTGGACCACGTCCACGACCTCGCCGGCCAAGGTCTGCATCACCGACATGCCTTCCGGCACGTCGGCCTGGCCGTCGCGTTTGGCGGCCTGGCCATTCCAGGGGCTCAGCACCAGCACGCCCGGGTACGGTTCGCGCGCATCGCCGCGGCCGCGGCGCACCGACTTCACCTGAGTGCCGGCGGCATAGCTCACGCCGCCGAATCGCGTCGGGCAAGCCAGTTCCGCATCGCTGACCCGCAGCAGGCGCCGCGCCTCGTCAAGATACAGCCTGGGCTCGCTCAAGGGCAGCCCGAATATCCGGACCGCCATCGGATCCTTGACCTCGATGCGCCAGCGATCCGGATCGCTCGAGCCATCGGTGTAGACCGTGCCGCTGGAGCCATAGAGGATGGAACCCGGCGCGAGATCCAGGGTTTCGGCGCGGTTGCCCGGACCCAGCACGCACTTGTCTAGCGCCGTCATCGCGCCATCGCGCTTCACCTCGAACTCGATCTCCTGCGTGGCGTCGCAATGCCAGCCCAGCACGGTCTGGCTGCCCGCACCGCGCAGGATGACGTTGCGCGGATAGCGGCCCCGCAAGGCGTAGGTTTTGTCGTCATAGTCCGAATCGAGATAACGCCGCGCGCTCGACGCCTGCACGCCATACATGGCCACGGGCTGCGGAAACTCCGCTTCGAGATAGGTCTCCAGTTGCCCTTCGTCCTGCAGCTTCAGCCGCGTTCCCGCGGGCATGACGGTGCCACCGACGGTCGTCGCTTCCTGCAGCGCGACATTGCGAGCTGCCTCGGCGCGGGCGCCCTCCCGCTCGATTTGCCAGATCACCGTCTGCACCCAGGCATAGAAGGCGAACGGCACGGCCAGCACGACGAATACCAGGGTGGAGGTCTTCCAGTACTTGCGCACCGTGCGGCGCGCGCCGCCGCTGGCAACCAGGACCACGGCCCAGGCCAGCAGCGCCAGACCGGCGAGAAAGCCCAGGGAAACAAAAATGTAAAAGCCGGCGGAAGGCAGCGCTATCGGAATCATGGCAAGGATGGTACACGCCAAACCATCACGCCGCGGCCACACGGCGAACAGGCAACAAAAAACCGCCCGAAGGCGGTTTCTTGCTCAAGCCAGGCTGCGTATCAACGCTTGTCCATCGGCGGCACGTCGCGCGTGACCGAACCGGTGAACAGCTGGCGCGGACGGCCGATCTTGTAATCGGGATCCGACAGCATTTCGTTCCACTGGGCGATCCAGCCCACCGTGCGGGCCAGCGCGAAGATGGCCGTGAACAGCGAGGTCGGGATGCCGATGGCGCGCTGGACGATACCCGAGTAGAAGTCCACGTTCGGGTACAGCTTGCGCTGAACGAAGTACGGATCCGACAGGGCGATGCGTTCCAGTTCCATGGCCAGCTTGAACAGCGGGTCGTTTTCCAGACCCAGGGCCGAGAGCACTTCCTTGCAGGTTTCCTGCATCAGCTTGGCGCGCGGGTCGTAGTTCTTGTAGACGCGGTGGCCAAAGCCCATCAGGCGCACGCCCGAGTTCTTGTCCTTGACCTTCTCCATGAACTCGCCGACCTTGGCGATGCCGCCGTTGGCTTGCAGCTCTTCCAGCATCTGCAGGCAAGCTTCGTTGGCGCCGCCGTGAGCCGGGCCCCACAGGCAAGCCACGCCGGCCGAGATGGCGGCGAACGGGTTGGTGCCCGACGAGCCGCACAGGCGGACGGTCGAGGTCGAAGCGTTCTGCTCGTGGTCGGCGTGCAGGATGAAGATGCGGTCCAGCGCGCGCTCGACGACTTCGTTCACCTTGTAGTCTTCGCACGGCGTGGCGAACATCATGCGCAGGAAGTTGCCCGTGTAGGACAGGTTGTTCTGCGGGTAGATGAAGGGCTGGCCTTGCGAGTACTTATAGGCCATCGCGACCAGCGTCGGCATCTTGGCAATCAGGCGGATGGCCGAGATGTGGCGATGCTGCGGGTTCGTGATGTCGGTGGAGTCGTGGTAGAACGCGGACAGCGCGCCGACCAGGCCGGTCAGCACGGCCATCGGGTGCGCGTCGCGGCGGAAGCCGCGCAGGAAGAAGTGCAGCTGCTCGTTGACCATCGTGTGATGGGTCACTTGCGAATCGAAATCGGCCTTCTGGTCCTTGTTGGGCAGTTCGCCGTTCAGGATCAGGTAGCAGATGTCCATGAAGTCGCAATTGACGGCCAATTGCTCGATGGGGTAGCCGCGGTACAGCAGTTCGCCCTTGTCGCCGTCGATGTACGTGATGCCCGATTCGCAGGCGGCGGTGGACATGAAGCCGGGGTCAAACGTGAACATGCCCGTCTGGCCGTACAGCTTGCGGATGTCGATCACATCCGGACCAACCGTACCCTTGTAAACAGGGAACTCAATGGGGGCGCTGCCATCCGAGAAGGATAGAGTGGCTTTTTTGTCAGACAGGTTCATGTTCATTCCTCTCAATTAATCAGAGCGCGCGCATCTGGCCAATGATGCTCCGAAGCCTGGGCGTGTCCAGCGCGCCCTCAAGCTCTTTGCGGGCCAGCAGCAGATCGAGAAGGTCGTTGTCTCCCATCTCGAAAAGCTGCGTCAATGCGGCCACGTCATCATCGGTAAGTTCAGCCTCGTGGGCATCCAGATACCGGGTGATGATCAAGTCGTTTTCGAGCAAGCCGCGGCGCGCCCGCCAACGCAAACGCGCCCGCTCCAATTCAGTTAGCTTGCTCATCTTTCTTTACACCTAAAAAAAGCCCCAACGCCGCACCCGCTACGCGGGTTTGCCACCCCCTGGAGGGCGTTTTTGCCTTGGGACGGCCCGGCGGCAAAAACGCCGCCGGAGGCAAAATGCGCTTGCTTAAAACTAGACCGTACGGCGAACCATCAGTTCCTTGATCTTGCCGATCGCCTTGGTCGGGTTCAGTCCCTTGGGACAGACGTCGACGCAATTCATAATGGTGTGGCAACGGAACAGGCGGTACGGATCGTCCAGGTTGTCGAGGCGGCTGCCCGTGGCTTCGTCGCGGCTGTCGGCGATGAAGCGGTAGGCTTGCAGCAGGCCGGCCGGGCCGACGAACTTGTCCGGGTTCCACCAGAACGACGGGCAGGAAGTGGAACAGCACGCGCACAGAATGCACTCGTACAGGCCATCCAGCTCTTCGCGGGCCTCGGGCGACTGCAGACGTTCCTTTTCGGGCGGCGGCGTGTCGTTGATGAGGTACGGGCGGATCGAGTGGTACTGGTTGAAGAAGTGCGTCATGTCCACGATCAGGTCGCGGATGACGGGCAGGCCCGGCAGCGGACGCAGAACGATGGGTTCCTTCAGTTCGCGCAGGTTGGTCGTGCACGCCAGACCGTTCTTGCCGTTGATGTTCATGGCGTCCGAACCGCACACGCCTTCACGGCACGAGCGGCGCAGGGCCAGGCTGTCATCGACGTCGTTCTTGATGCGCACCAGCGCATCGAGCAGCATCTTGTCGGTCGGCTGGAGTTCGACGTCCAGCTTCTGCATGTACGGGCGCTCGTCCTTGTCCGGATCGTAGCGGTAGATTTCGAACTTGACGATTCTCTTGGTGCTCATAGTGGGCTCAATCCGGACTTAGAAGGTACGCGCCTTGGGCGGGAAGGACTCGACCGTCAGCGGCTTCATCTGCACGGGCTTGTAATCCAGGCGGCTGCCTTCGGAGTACCACAGCGTGTGCTTCAGCCAGTTTTCGTCGTCGCGCGTCGGGTGGTCGTCCAGCGCGTGTGCGCCGCGGCTTTCGGTGCGGGCGGCGGCCGACTTGATGGTGGCGCGGGCCACTTCGGTCATGTTCGCCATTTCCAGCGCCTCGACGCGCGCGGTGTTGAACACCTTGGACTTGTCCTTGAAGTAGATGTGGTCGGCCTGCTTGGCCAGATCCTCGATCTGGGTCACGCCTTCGTTCAGCAGCTCCAGCGTGCGGAACACGCCGCAATGGCGCTGCATCGAGAAGCGGATGGCGTTGCCGATGTCCTGGGTCTTCTCGCCCGAGGTGCGCGATTCCAGCTTGTTGACGCGGTCCAGCGAGAATTCGACGGCTTGCTGCGGCACGGGCTGGTGCGCGTGCTGGCGTTCCGGATGCGAATTGACGATGTGGTTGCCGGTGGCGCGGCCGAACACGATCAGGTCCAGCAGCGAGTTGGTGCCCAGGCGGTTGGCGCCGTGCACCGACACCGCGGCGCATTCGCCGATGGCGTACAGGCCGTTGACGATCTTGTTCTCGCCGTTTTCGCGCGTCAGCACCTGGCCGTGGTAGTTGGCCGGGATGCCGCCCATCTGGTAGTGGATGGTCGGAACGACGGGGATCGGTTCCTTGATCGGGTCCACGTTGCCGAACTTGATCGCGATTTCGCGGATCGAGGGCAGACGCTTGTTGATCACGTCGGCGCCCAGGTGGTCCAGCTTGAGGACCACGTAGCTGCCGTCCGGACCGCAGCCGCGGCCTTCCTTGATTTCCTGGTCCATCGAGCGGGACACGAAGTCGCGCGGGGCCAGATCCTTCAGCGTGGGCGCATAGCGCTCCATGAAGCGTTCGCCATCCTTGTTCAGCAGGATGCCGCCTTCGCCGCGCACGCCTTCGGTGATCAGCACGCCGGCGCCGGCCACGCCGGTCGGGTGGAATTGCCAGAATTCCATGTCCTGCAGCGGAATGCCCGCGCGGGCGGCCATGCCCAGGCCGTCACCGGTGTTGATGAAGGCGTTGGTGGAAGCGGCCCAGATGCGGCCGGCGCCGCCGGTGGCCAACACCGTGGTCTTGGCTTCCAGGATGTAGATTTCGCCCGTTTCCATTTCCAGGGCGGTCACGCCCACAACGTCGCCCGCTTCGTTGCGCAGCAGGTCCAGCGCCATCCATTCGACGAAGAACTGGGTGCGCGCGGCGACGTTGCGCTGGTAGAGGGTGTGCAACAGCGCGTGGCCGGTGCGGTCGGCAGCGGCACAGGCGCGCTGGACCGGCTTTTCACCGAAGTTGGCGGTGTGGCCGCCGAACGGACGCTGGTAGATGGTGCCGTCGGGGTTGCGGTCGAACGGCATGCCGAAGTGCTCGAGCTCGTACACGGCGTTCGGCGCTTCGCGGCACATGAATTCGATGGCGTCCTGGTCGCCCAGCCAGTCCGAACCCTTGACGGTGTCGTACATGTGCCAGTACCAGTTGTCTTCGCTCATGTTGCCCAGCGAGGCGCTCACGCCGCCCTGTGCGGCAACCGTGTGCGAACGCGTGGGGAACACCTTGGACAGCACTGCAACGGACAGGCCCGCTTGGGACAGTTGCAGCGAACAACGCATGCCGGCTCCACCGGCGCCAACGACCACCACATCAAACTGGCGGCGCGGCAGGGATTTCATGACAGAGACCACGGCTTAAATGCTCCAGAGGATTTGCGCGAAGTAAACGACCGAACCGACCAGCCAGAGGATCGTCAGCACTTGCAGCAGCAGGCGCACGCCCACCGACTTGACGTAGTCCATCCAGATGTCGCGCACACCAATCCAGGCATGCCAGGCCAGCGCAATGAATGCAAGGGTGGCCAGGATCTGGCCAACCGGAAGAACGCCCACGTAGAAGTTGAACAGCGCAGTCCAGTGCTCGTACGTGAAGGCCGGCATCATCAGGATGCCGATGAGCAGCACCAGCGTGTACACGGCCATGATGACAGCGGTGATGCGCTGGATGATGAAATCCATGACGCCGTAATGGGCGCCCACGACCAGACGCTTGGGTCCGTAGTTTTTGACGTCGGCCATTACAGCACTCCGAACAGTTTGAGAGCGAACACCAGGGTCAGCGCCAGGCTCACCCCGAAAACCACGCCGGCGCTCTTCTTGGCCGACAGCTTGTCGATACCAATGTGCAGGTCCAGCAGCAGGTAGCGGATGCCGGCACAGAAGTGGTGCAGATAGCCCCAGATCAGGACCAGGAAGACAAGCTTGACGATCGGATTGCCGGCGTACGCGGCCACGGCTGCGAACGTCTGCGGCGCGGCCACGCTGGCCGCGAACAGCGGCAGAATGACCAAGGGAAGACAGAGGAACAGCAGCGCGCCGCTGACGCGGTGCAGGATGGACAGCTTGCCGGCCAGGGGCAGGCGGTAGCTGGCGAGTTGCGCAATACCAATATTGCGAAACTGCGGACGTGGCTTGGCAGCGGTGTCGGACATGACGGCCTCGGTGTTTCGGAACTAGGGAATCGTTACGGCGGAAATGCCGTAGCCCTTGCGGGCAAACACGGTATTTTCGCCCAGAGATAGGGTCGGTATCAAATCGTAGGTAAAAAACTCATCAATTCAGACTATTGCGGTAGTGGTATCGATCGGTCAAGTACAACCCCCGGCGAATTTCCATGGGGCGGTCACCATACGTATAAGACACCCTATCCACCTGCAACAACGGCGTCCCGGCGGGAACATTAAGCAGCGGACAGACCTCGGCCGGCGCGATCACCGCGCGCAGCTTTTCGTCCGCGCGCACCATGCTCACGCCGAATTCGGATTCGAACAGACCGTAGAGCGGCGCCTTGTTGGCGGTCAACAGCTCCAGGGTCAGTCCACGGAAGATGGAACCAGGCAGCCAGATGTCGTCCACGACGGTGGGCGTCTGCCCCATGGACAGCAGGCGGCGGATCATGACGACGGTTTCGCCGGCCCGCAGGTCCAGGGCGCGCGCGATCTCGGCGGGCGCACGCAGGCGCCGGCATTCCAGGATGCGGCTTTCCGCCCGGCCGGCCTCGCCTTCGTCGTCGGCGGCCAGGCGCAGGAAGCGGTAGCGCACGCGCGCTTCGTGGTGGGTGGCGACGAAAGTGCCCTTGCCCTGCCGGCGCAGCAGCATGTGCTCGGCAGCCAGCTCATCGACCGCCTTGCGCACCGTGCCCTGGCTCACCTGGAAACGGGCAGCCAGATCGATTTCGCTGGGGATGAGTTCACCGGGCTTCCATTCGCCGCGTTCCAGGCTCTGGACAAGCAGATCCTTGATTTGCCGGTAGAGCGGACTGAAAGCGGCCCCCTCGCCCGCCGTGCGGGCGGCGCGAATGCGTAAGGAGGTTTCGGGCCGGGGCTCTGCCATGGATCTTTTTGATTGAGTCATGTTTATCCGGAGGAAATGGGAGGGCGGCGCAAGGCAGCGAACCCATCCGCAATGCGCTGCTGCCGCCGGTGTTCTGGCTTGATACAGGCGCGCAACCGAAACCGGGTTGCGGCGCATTCGAATAAACGCTCTATTGTGGCATATCGGCCGGGACGCTGTCCAACGTCTTATGTCTTATATAAGATAGAAGAGCAATTGACGGACACGTAAATTCGATCTAGGATTCAACGCTGCCCGGGCCCCGCGCATGCCGCTGCGCGCGCCGTTGCACACGCGTTGATTTTCACGCCCAACGATTACACTGCTTGGTGAGATTTTTTCTCGCCAAACCATTACGGAGAACGTCCATGTCCAAGCCTGCCTTGCGTGTCGCCGTCACCGGCGCCGCCGGCCAAATCGGTTACGCACTGCTATTCCGCATCGCCTCGGGCGAAATGCTGGGTAAAGATCAACCCGTCATCCTGCAACTGCTGGAAATCCCCGACGAGAAAGCGCAAAAGGCCCTGAAGGGCGTCATCATGGAACTGGATGACTGCGCCTTCCCGCTGCTGCAAGAAGTCACCGCCCACAGCGATCCGCGCACCGCCTTCAAGGACGCCGACGTGGCCCTGCTGGTTGGCGCCCGCCCGCGCGGCCCCGGCATGGAACGCAAGGACCTGCTGTCGGTCAACGCCCAGATCTTCACGGCTCAGGGCAAGGCTCTGAACGACGTCGCCAGCCGCAACGTCAAGGTCCTGGTCGTCGGCAACCCGGCCAACACCAACGCCTACATCGCCATGAAGTCGGCGCCGGACCTGCCCGCCAAGAACTTCACCGCCATGCTGCGCCTGGACCACAACCGCGCCCTGTCGCAACTGTCCGCCAAGTCGGGCAAGCCGGTCGCCGCGATTGAAAAGCTGGTCGTGTGGGGCAACCACTCGCCCACGATGTACCCCGACTACCGCTTCGCCACCGTCGGCGGCGAATCGCTGTCCAAGCTGATCAACGACGACGCCTGGAACCGCGACACGTTCATCCCCACCGTGGGCAAGCGCGGCGCCGCCATCATCGAAGCCCGCGGCCTGTCCTCGGCCGCTTCGGCCGCCAACGCCGCCATCGACCACGTCCGTGACTGGGTCCTGGGCAGCAACGGCAAGTGGGTCACGATGGGCATCCCGTCGGACGGCTCCTACGGCATCCCCGAAGGCATCATCTACGGCGTGCCGGTCACGACCGAAAACGGCGAATACAAGCGCATCGAAGGCCTGGAAATCGACGCCTTCTCGCGCGAGCGCCTGGACTTCACGCTGAAAGAGCTCCTCGAAGAGCGCGACGGCGTCAAGGACCTGCTGAAGTAAGCAGCGCATGAGTAAAGAATTGGGCCCGTTTGCGCGGGCCCAATTCCTAGGCAAGACCGAAACATAAACCTGTCCCTTTGCCCCTGCGCAAAGAAATGTCGCGAAGGGGACAGATTTATTTTCCGGGCCCGCGGTAAGGTCAGGAACCAGGACGGGACGCGTCCCGGCCAGGCCTGCGACGCGCCAGTCCGCATTCCAGTCGTTTCATCCGGGGCCCATGAAAACACCCGGTCCAAATTACGGAGACCACCCATGTCCAGACCCGAATCCGCCGGCGCCCTCTTTCGCCGCGCGCTTGCCGAAGAAAGCCCCCTGCAGATCATCGGCGCCATCAACGCCAATCACGCGCTGCTGGCCAAGCGCGCCGGCTACCGCGCCATCTACCTGTCCGGCGGCGGCGTCGCGGCCGGTTCGCTGGGCCTGCCCGACCTGGGCATCAACACCATGGACGACGTCCTGACCGACGTGCGCCGCATCACCGACGTCTGCGACGTGCCGCTGGTGGTCGACATCGACACCGGCTTCGGCCCGTCGGCGTTCAACATCGCCCGCAGCGTCAAGAGCCTGATCAAGTTCGGCGCCGCCGCCTGCCACATCGAAGACCAGGTGGGCGCCAAGCGCTGCGGCCATCGCCCCGGCAAGGAAATCGTCTCGACCGAGGAAATGGCCGACCGCGTCAAGGCCGCGGCCGACGCCCGCACCGACACCGATTTCTACCTGATCGCCCGTACCGACGCGATCGCCTCGCATGGCGTGGATGCCGCCATCGAGCGCGCGCTGGCCTGCGTGGAAGCGGGCGCGGACGCGATCTTCGCCGAAGCCGCCTACGACCTGCCCACCTACGACCGCTTCGTCAAGGCGGTCAAGGTGCCGGTGCTGGCCAACATCACCGAATTCGGCAAGACGCCGCTGTTCTCGGTGGAAGAACTGAAGAGCGTGGGCGTGGGCATGGTGCTCTACCCGCTGTCGGCCTTCCGCGCCATGAACAAGGCCGCCGAAGCGGTCTACACCGCCATCCGCCGCGACGGCCACCAGAAGAACGTGGTGGACCTGATGCAGACGCGCGAGGAACTGTACGACCGCATCGGCTACCACGAATTCGAATCGAAGCTGGACGCGCTGTTCCAGAAGGGCAAGGCGTAAGCCAGCCCCCCGGTTTCCGGCGCCGCGGCAGCCGCCCGGCGCCTTGCATGCCCACCCCCAATAGCAACGACCATCGCGAAAGGAAGGAGTAGAGACATGAGCACGGCTCCCAAGAAGCAAGTGGCCAAGACGGACGCCCAGCCGGAAGAAAAAGCCGGCTTCAAGCCCAAGAAGTCGGTTGCGCTGTCCGGCGTCGTCGCCGGCAACACCGCGCTGTGCACGGTCGGCCGCAGCGGCAACGACCTGCACTACCGCGGCTACGACATCCTGGATATCGCCGACGCCAGCGAATTCGAGGAAATCGCCCACTTGCTGGTCCACGGCAAACTGCCGAACAAGGCCGAACTGAAGGCCTACAAGGAAAAGCTGCGCAGCCTGCGCGGCCTGCCCGCCCAGCTGCAAGCCGCGCTGGAAGCCTTGCCCGCCGCCAGCCACCCGATGGACGTGATGCGCACCGCCGTGTCGGTGCTGGGCTGCGTGCTGCCTGAAAAAGACGATCACAACACCCCGGGCGCGCGCGACATCGCCGACCGCCTGATGGCCAACCTGGGCTCGGCCCTGCTGTACTGGTACCACTACAGCCACAACGGCCGCATCATCGACGTGCAGACCGACGACGACAGCATCGGCGGCCATTTCCTGCACCTGCTGCACGGTGAGAAGCCCAGCGACGAGTGGGTCAAGGCCATGCACATCTCGCTGAACCTGTACGCCGAACACGAGTTCAATGCGTCCACGTTCACCGCGCGCGTCATCGCCGGCACCGGCTCGGACATGTTCTCCGCGATCTCGGGCGCCATCGGCGCGCTGCGCGGCCCCAAGCACGGCGGCGCCAACGAAGTGGCCTTCGACGTGCAGAAGCGCTATGAAACCCCGGACGAGGCCGAGGCCGACATCCGCCGCCGCGTCGAAGCCAAGGAAGTTATCATCGGCTTTGGCCACCCTGTCTACACCGTGTCCGACCCGCGCAACAAGGTCATCAAGGAAGTGGCCAAGAAGCTGTCCAAGAAGGCCGGCAGCACCAAGATGTTCGACATCGCCGAACGCTTGGAAACGGTCATGTGGGACATCAAGAAGATGTTCCCCAACCTGGACTGGTTCTCGGCCGTCAGCTATCACATGATGGGAGTCCCCACCGCCATGTTCACGCCGCTGTTCGTCATCGCGCGCACGGCGGGCTGGTCGGCCCACATCATCGAGCAGCGCATCGACAACAAGATCATCCGCCCCACCGCCAACTACGTGGGCCCGGAAGACCAGAAGTTCGTGCCGCTGGAAAAGCGCAAGTAAGCCACGGCACCAGGGCGCGGACGAGGGCACGGCATGGCCACCTGTATTCATTCCATGGAGAGGTACCGCTATGTCTGCCCCGATCTCCAACGTCCGTCCCGATCCCGACCTGGTTCTGGTCGATATCGCCGACTACGTCCTGAAGTATGAAATCCAGAGCGGCCTGGCGTACGAAACGGCGCGCAACTGCCTGATCGACACGCTGGGCTGCGGCCTGGAAGCGCTGGAATATCCGGCGTGCAGGAAATTGCTGGGCCCCATCGTGCCCGGCACGACAGTACCCCACGGCGCCAAGGTGCCGGGCACGCAATTCCAGCTCGATCCCGTGCAGGCCGCCTTCAACATCGGCGCGATGATCCGCTGGCTGGACTTCAACGACACCTGGCTGGCCGCCGAATGGGGCCACCCGTCCGACAATCTGGGCGGCATCCTGGCCACCGCCGACTGGCTGTCCCGCACCGCGGTCGCGGCCGGCAAACCACCTCTGCTGATGCGCGACGTGCTGACCGGCATGATCAAGGCGCACGAGATCCAGGGCTGCATCGCACTGGAAAACTCCTTCAACAAGGTCGGTCTGGACCACGTCGTGCTGGTGAAAGTCGCCTCCACCGCCGTGGTGGCGCAGATGCTGGGCCTGAGCCGCGAGGAAGTGATCAACGCGGTGTCGCTGGCCTGGGTCGACGGCCAGAGCCTGCGCACCTACCGGCATGCCCCCAACACCGGCAGCAGGAAGAGCTGGGCCGCGGGCGACGCCACCAGCCGCGCCGTGCGCCTGGCGCTGATCGCCCGGACCGGCGAAATGGGCTATCCGTCCGTGCTGACGGCCAAGACCTGGGGCTTTTACGACGTGCTGTTCAAGGGCCAGCCGTTCCGGTTCCAGCGCCCCTACGGCAGCTACGTGATGGAAAACGTGCTGTTCAAGATTTCGTTTCCGGCCGAATTCCATGCGCAGACCGCCGTCGAATGCGCAATGGAACTCCACGCCCGGCTGCAGGCCGCCGGCAAGAGCGCCGACGACATCGCGAAAATCACCATCCGCACGCACGAAGCCTGCATCCGCATCATCGACAAGAAGGGGCCGCTGGCCAACCCGGCCGACCGGGACCACTGCATCCAGTACATGGTGGCGGTGCCGACGCTGTTCGGCCGCCTGACCGCGGCCGACTACGAGGATGCGGTGGCGCGGGATCCGCGCATCGACGCGCTGCGCGACAAGATCGCCTGCGTCGAAGATCCGGCCTACACCCGCGACTATCACGACCCCGACAAGCGTTCCATCGCCAATGCGCTGACGGTGGAATTCAAGGACGGCACGCGGCTGGACGAGATCGTCTGCGAGTACCCCATCGGCCACAAGCGCCGCCGCGCCGAAGGCATACCGCTGCTGGAAACCAAGTTCCGCACCAATCTGGCGCGCATGTTCCCCGCCCGCCAGCAGGAGCGCATCCTGCTGGCCTCGCTGGACCAGAAGCGGCTGGAAGCCATGCCGGTGCACGAGTACGTCGACCTGTATGTGATCTGAGCCGACGTCCCGACCAGCCCCGTCCGCGGGGCTTGGCTTGCTGGCCTGAGCGCGCGGTGGCGCAGCTTACAATGCGGCTTTCTCGACTGGATCGCGCCATGGCCATGCTTTGGGTCAAGACCTTTCATATTGTCTTTATCGCTTCCTGGTTCGCCGGCCTGTTCTACCTGCCGCGCATATTCGTGAACCTGGCGCAGCAATCGGACCCCGCGGTCCATACCACCCTGCTGGGCATGGCGCGCCGCCTGTACCGCTTCACCACCATTCTGGCCATCGTCGCGGTCGTGTTCGGCATGTGGCTGTACCTGGGTTATGGCATCGGCGTGGGCCCCGGCAACGGCTGGATGCACGCCAAGCTCTTTTTCGTCCTGCTCGTCATCGGCTACCATCACGCCTGTGGCCTGATGCTGCGCAAATTCGAACAGGGCAAGAACACCCGTTCACACAAGTTCTATCGCTGGTTCAACGAAGTTCCCGTCTTGCTGCTCTTGGTGGTGGTGGCGCTGGTCGTCGTCAAACCCTTCTGATACCCCCTACCTCTGCACATTCGCCAGGATTCGTATGTCCTCTGATGAACAGGACCGCCCGCGCAAGACGCTGACGATCAAGAAAACGGCGCGCGACGCCTATGCCGAAGACGCCCCCAAGCGCACCCGCACGGGCGCCCGCGCCCGCCTGGTCGCGCAACAGGAGCGCACCAAGGAAAGCATCGAACGCCAGAAGGATCCCGCCGCCTACCAGCGGCGCAAGGACGAGGAAGCCCGCGGCCCGCGCGGCGCCGGCCGCGGCCAGTCCGCGCGCGGCGCGTCGGATCGGGCCACGCCGGGACGCGGCGCCTCGGACCGGGCTGCCTCCGGGCGGCCCGCGCCGGACCGCAAGCGGGCCGACAGCCCGCGCCGCGAGACCGAGTCCGGCGGCCGCTCCGGCCGCGCCCCGCAGCGCGCGCCGCGCCTGCGCGACGATCAGTACATCGCGCCGGCCACGCCGGCGGGACGCTTCTACGACCCGTTCGAGGACGACGGTCCGGCGCCCGAATACCAGGCTGAACCCGAGCACGAATCTGATGTCGTTGACAGCCGCGAGCAGCACGAAGACCGCCGCGAACCCGCCGTCGAGGTCCGCAACCGCCGTCCGCGCGAAACCCGCCAGGCGGAAACGTTCCCCATCTTCGCCCCCTGCCCCCAAGGGCTGGAAGAGGCGCTGACGGCCGAAATGCAGGCGCTGGGCTTCGAGGACGCCCGGGCCGGCCGCGCTGGCTGCTCGTTCACGGCCGATTGGGCCGGCGTGCAGCGCGCCAACCTGTATTCGCGCCTGGCCACCCGCATCCTGGTGCAGGTCGCCCATGCCGAGATCTCGCACGAAGACGACATCCTCGACCTGGCCCGCGACACTCCCTGGGAGCGCTGGTTCGGCGCGGAGCAGACCTTGCGCGTGGACACCTCGGCCATCAAGAGCCCGGTGCAAAGCCTGCAGTACTGCAATTTGCGCGCCAAGGACGGCATCTGCGACCGCCTGCGCGAACTGGAAGGCGAACGCCCCAGCATCGACACCGTGCGTCCGGACGCACGCGTGCACCTGTTCCTGACCGGGCATACCGCGACGCTGTACCTGGACACCTCGGGCGAGTCGCTGTTCAAGCGCGGCTGGCGCCTGGACAAGGGCGAGGCGCCGCTGCGCGAGAACCTGGCCGCCGGCATGCTGGCGCTGGCGGGCTGGGATCCGGCCGCCCCGCTGCTGGATCCGTTCTGCGGATCGGGCACCATCCTGATCGAGGCCGCCTGGATCGCGCTGGGCGTGCCCCCGGGCATCTCGCGCCCGTTCGGCTTCGAACGCCTGCGCGGGCATGACGCCTACCGCTGGCGCGACCTGAAGGACGACGCCCGCGCGCGCATCCTGCCGCAGCTGGACGCGCCGTTGGTCGGCTACGACCTGGACCCGCAAGCCATCGAATTCGCCCGCAACAACGCCGAACGCGCCTGGCTGACCGAAGACTCGATCCGCTTCGAGGTCGGCGATGCCCGCCACGTCACCGCGCCCGCCGACCACGGCTGGATCGTCACCAACCCGCCCTACGGCGAGCGCATGGGGACGGAACAGGATGCGGATCTGTGGCGCGACTGGGCCACCTGCCTGAAGCGCAATTTCGCGGGCTGGCAGCTGCACGTCATCACCAGCGACCTGACGCTGCCCAACCAGCTGCGCCTGAAACCCAAGCGCCGCGTGCCCCTGCACAACGGTTCGCTGGACTGCCGCCTG
>NZ_JAOCAT010000036.1:0-68488 GCF_029839485.1 Achromobacter sp. GD03932 | reverse complement strand
CGCCGCGCCAGGCTCCATCATTTGAAACTTGACGTCAGCTGGGACGAACGGTGTGCTTAGGGTTCTCGCCGCCGTTGGGGTATGGCGATGGATCTTGCGGGGCCCGCCCCCCGGCCGGCCGCGCGGGCGGCCTCTGGGGGCTTACGCGGTGTCTTGCGATTCCCGATGGCGCTGCGCGCTGGTGAGGAGCGCTCTTGGATGTCACGGGCAATTTTTCGTGACGGCCCATCAAAGCGCGTTGGCAGGTCAATCGCCACTTGAACTCCAATGTCGGATGGGTGGCGCGCGTACGGGTCTTCATGCGCAAACGGCTGCCCGCCGCGCGCCACCCATCACCACCCCTCCCCCCTTGACGGCGACGCCAGAAGAAATCCAATCGGCGCATGCGCGCCAGCGATCACAATCACACTTAAAACGATGACGTATGTATTAATCGGCCGCCCGCGCGGCCGATTAATACGGGCGTCCAAGACTCGCCCCCGACCACGGCTCCAGCAGCGCAACAAGCCAAGACGCACGCAGCCCGTCGGCGCGGGCGGCGTGGCGGCTCGCAACCTCGATGCGCCCGAGGGAATCTGAAGGAAAGGCCGCAGGCCTTGACGAAGATGACGACGGGGGGGGCCGCCGAGGCCAGTCCGGAGCGAACGCTCCGGACCGCAATCGTGGGCGCGAGCCGCCACGCCGCCCGCGACGACGGGCGACCTACGAAGACTCGGGGAACCTACGAAGACTCGGGCGAACCCATAGCGCCCAAGAAGACCCAAACGAACCTACGAAGATCAAAGCCCGTTCTGCTTGAACCAATCCAACATCCGCGTCCAAGCCTGCTCCGCCTCAGCCTTCCGATAAGAAGGCCGATAATCCGCATGAAACGCATGCGGCGCGTCCGGATACACATCGATCCGTGAAGCCTTCGCCGCCGCCGGCCCCTGCGCCAGCTCCAGCCGCATCTTGTCCACGTCGGCCATCGAAATCCCGGCGTCCTTGCCGCCATAAGCCCCCAGCACCTTCGCCTTCAGGTCATTCACCTGGCTCAGCACCGATTTGGGCTTCAGTTCCGAAGGCTGCCCGCCCAACTGGCCGTACCAGGCCGCGCCGGCCTTGAGCTTCGGGTTGTGGGCCGCGTACAGCCATACCTGGCGACCGCCCCAGCAGAAACCCACGATGCCCAGCCGGTCCGGATTGCCGCCGTTGGACGCGGCCCAGGCCGCGGTCGAATCCAGGTCGGTCATCACCTGAGCGTCCGGGACCTTGCCGATGATTTCCGCCTGCAGCTTCGGGATCTCGGTGTATTTGGACGGATCGCCCTGGCGCGCGAAAAGTTCGGGCGCAATGGCCAGATAGCCCTGGTGGGCCAGCCGCCGGCACACGTCCTGGATGTACTCGTGCACCCCGAAAATCTCCGACACCACCAGCACCGTGGGCAAGTCCTTCTTGCCCTTGGGCGCCGCGCGGTATGCCGGCATCTTGCCGTCCTTGACCGGAATGTCCACCTTGCCGGCCACGAGGCCGCTGGCGTCCGTGGTGATCGTGGTCTGCGCCACGGCCTGGCCGGCCGCCAGCGAAAACCCCGTCGCCACCGTGGTGGCCATGAAACCCCGCCGGTTCAGCCGCAAGGGCGGAAGCAGGCTGTCGAAGTGCGCGTCCTGGTCATTCATCGAGAATCTCCTGGCAAAAAGCTGGCAGGGGCGGCTGGGCGCCGCCTCCCGGACCAGCCTGGTTCACTTCAGGGAGAAGTCCACGCGCGAGGGTTGCCCCTCGTCCTTGATGCCATCCGCGTCCAGTTGCGGCGCAACGATGAACACGCGATCCGCGAGTCCTTCCTGGGCTTGCAGCTTCTCATACACCGCCTGCGCGCGCGCATCGGCCAGTTGGCGCAACTGCTCGTCGCCCACCGGCGCCACGCTGCGCAGCATCTCCTCCATCTGCGCCGCCGGCACTGACTTGGACATGCCGATGAAATTGCGAGGCTTGTCCTTGATGTCCGTGTCGTCGTAGACCTCTTCCAGATACTTGGCACGCTCCGCGCCCGAGACCTCGACGCCCGCCGGGTTCGGCTTCTTGCCGCGCGGCGTGGTGGCGGCGGCCTTGGCGGCGCGGATCTTGGCGTCGACCCAGGCCTGGCGCAGGCCTTCCATGTCGGTCTTGGGATCGGCGCGGCCGCTGATGTCCATCTTCAGCGCCGGACGGTCCGTCAACGCCTTGGTCAGCGTGTCGATGCGTTGCAGGCTGTCCTCGGTCAGCGCCGCGCTGCCCGGCGCGAATTCCACGTACGACAGCTCCTCGCCGCCGCCAAAGGCCGAGGCCAGCAGGCTGAAGGGCGACGTAACCGCCTTGACCACCAGGTTCAGCAGCACGCGCACCACGATGCCGCCCACCGAGAACTCCGGATCGTCCAGCGAGCCGGAAATCGGCAGGTTGATGTCGATGTTGCCGCGCGAGTCCTTCAGCAAGGCCACGGCCAGCAGCACCGGCAGCTTGGTCGCGTCGGGGCTGTTGGTCTTGTCGCCGAAAGTCAGCTGGTTCAGCACCACGTGGTTGGTGGCCTGCAGCGCACGGTCCTTGATCTTGTATTCCAGGTCCACCGAGAGCTTGCCGCGCTTGATCGGGTAGCCCACGTACTTGGCCGAATAGGTGTTGAAGCGCGGCAGGTCCACGCCCTTGGCCGAGGCCTTCAGGTCCAGCGACAGGTACTTGGCGAAAGGCTGCACCACGCCGCTGATCGACAGCGGCGCGGTGGTGTAGACGCGGCCGGTGACCTTGACCTTGGCGGGCTGGGGATTGGTGGACGACACCGCCGTGATCGAGCCTTCGATGCTGGACAGCTCAGCCACGTAGTTGGGCTTGACGAAGCGGTCCGTGAAGGTCATGCGGCCGCGGTTCAAGGTGACGCTGTTCACCGAGATGTCCGGCATGCCCCCGCCCCCCTTGGCGGCGGGCGCCGCGGGTGGCGGCGCGGCGCTGCGGCCGGGGGTCTGCGTGTCCTGGGTGATGGAGCCGCCGGCCTGGCCGGGAGCCGCCACCAGGTCCATGACGTTCAGGCGGCCTTGCGCATTGAGCAGCACGCGGCCGTAGAAATCCTCGAGCGCGATATCGCCCAGCTTGGCGCCGATCTTGTCGCCGGCCACCGAGATATCCATGCCGGTAAAGCCCAGGCGCTTCCAGTTCAGGAAGTCATCCTTGTTGACGCGGTCCTGCAGGTCCACGCCGGTGACTTCGACGCCGCCCTTCCAGCTGGCCTTCATCGGCGCCGAGCCGGCCGCGGCGGCAAACTCCGCATTGCCCTTGGCGCCCAGCGTGATGGCGCGCACCGTGGCATTCAGGCTGGAGGCCGCATAGGGCGCAAAGGACGCGACATTCAGTTCCGACAGGTCCACCGAGGTTTTCACCGTCAGCGGCTGCGGCGTGAATGCGCCCTTGAGATCGAGCTTGCCATTGCCCTGGATGCCGGCGGCGGCCAAGGTGAAATTGCTCTGGCCCGGACCCATGGCCAGGCGGTCCGCGGTCACGCGCAGGCTTTGCAGCGCGATGTCCAGGGCGGGCTTGAGGGATTCGTCGCGGGCCTTGAATTGCGTCAGGTCGGCCTGCACGGCGCTGGCCGATGCGTCCACCGCGCCGTTCGTTTCCTTCACGTGGACCTGCGCGCTGGCGGCCAGGCGGCCGTCCAGCAGCGTGATCGGCGCCGCATTGCGCACGGCCGGCGCCAGGGGCGCCAGCGCGATGTTGCCCAGGCGCACGCCGAGTTCCAGCGACCGCGGCTTCAGGACCAGCGGCCCCTTGGCGCGCAGCCAGCCGCCGTCGGTGCTGTTGTCCATGGTCAGCCACAAATTGATGGGCTGGCCGGACACCTGCGGCAGGGCCACGCCCTCGACCGTCGCGGCCAGGCCGGTCATCACGTAGTCCAGCTTGCTGACCGCGTCGGTGACATAGACCTCGCCTTCGTGCAGATTGAAGGCGTCCAGCTCGACCTTCCATTCGGCGGGCGCGGGTGCAGGCGCAGGCTGGGGCGCGGCGGCGTCCGCGGCTGGCGTTCCTGCCGCAGCAGCCGTGGCGGAAGGGGCGGCGGGCGACCCCGCAGCGGGCGATCCCGCGGCGGGCGTACCCGCAGCAGGCGCCCCCGCGGCGGGCGTACCGGCGGCGGGCGCTCCCGCGGCGACAGGGGCCGCGGCGGCTGCCGCTGGCGCAGCGCCCTTGGCGGCGGCGTCCGCCGTTGCAGCCGGCGCGCCCTGGGCCGGCGCAGCGGCCGTGCCAGCCTTGCCGTCCGCCTTGGCGGGATTCAGGCCGCTGGCCTTGCGCAGCTTGTCGGCCACCGGCGTGGCGGTCGGCTCCACGCCGCCCAATCGTTTCAACCCGGCAACCACGTCCAGCCAGTTCAGGTTGGCATTGGCGTAGCGGCGCACGTGGATCTGCGGCGCCCACAGGCCCACCTCGCCCACATAGGCGTGGCGCGCGATGGGTTCCAGTTCCAGGCGGGTGACGGTCAGCGCGCTCCAGGCGGCGAGATTTGCCCCGGCGGTGTCGCGCAGGTCCAGCCGCCGCAGGCCCAGGTCGCCGACCACGCGGATCTTGGGCGGCGCGTCCTTGGGCTGCTCGAACACCACTTGCAGGTTGGAATCCAGCAGCGCGCTTTCCACCTTGAACGGCAGCGGCATGGGCCAGACGTCCGCCCACTTTTCCAGCTGCAGGCCATTGAAGGCCACCCGCAGCGTGGACGAAGGCACCTTGTCGAAGGGGCGCGCCACGCCGTTCAGATCGAAGGGGCTGCCGTTGATGCGCAGATGCACGCGCGGCTGCACGTCGATGTCGGTGGCGTAGCCGAAGGTGGAGATGAACGGCACGCCCACGCCCAGCTCGTCGACCACCTGCTTGCGGCCGGTGACCTTGTCATCCAGCGTGATCGTGCCGTTCTCGATCACCATGTTGTTCAGCGAGAAGCGCGGCAGCCCTGCGTCCGGCTTGGGCGGTTCCTCGGGCTGGGCGGCCGTCAATTCGGCCACTCGTTGCTGAATATCAGAGAAATTGAAGCGCGTGACGTCCTCGCGGACGATGGCGATGTTAGGCTCGCGCAGCGTCATTCGATCGACGACCGGCGCAAACCAGAACAGGGAGGTCCAGGCCGCGCTGACGTCCAGCTCGGCCAGCGTCAAGAGCGGTGTCTGCGAATCGGGCTGGGCCACGGCCAGGTCGCGCGCGCGGACCGTCAGCGTGAAAGGATTGAAGCTGATGTCGCCGACGGAGACGTCCCGCCCGATCATCTTGGAGACGTCCTGCACCAGGACGTTGTGCAGCACTTTGGGGACTTGCCAGGCGGCAACCCCGAAAAGGACCAGTACGAATGCCGCAATACCCAGAAGAATCTTGCCGACCCGGCGGGTTAACCGAAGTTTGGGCATCCGCAAGGGCATTGCGCGTCTCCTGATACGTGTGAAGGACGAGCGTTTCCGTCCTTCTAATGACTACAGGCGCGATTATCGCGCCCCCTGCACCGCTCGTCTATCATAGGCGTATCGATGGGCCGATCCGGCCAGCCGGGACCGCCCTTTTCAATCATTAACAATTATCGCTCCCGATTCCCATGTCCACGCCCACCCCAACCTTGAGCCACCTGGATGAAGCCGGGCAGGTCCGCATGGTCGACGTCATCGCCAAGACGGACACCGAGCGCGTGGCGATCGCCACCGCCAGCGTGCGCATGAACGCCGTCGCCTATGGCCTCCTGACCCAACCGGGCCAGGGCAAGGGCGAAGTCCTCAACACCGCCCGCGTCGCCGCCATCCTGGCCGCCAAGCGCTGCGCCGACACCATTCCGCTGTGCCACAGCCTGCCGCTGGCCTTCGTCGGCGTCGAGTTCGCGCTGGACGACGCCGAACACCGCATCGACGTGCTGGCCACCTGCCGCACCAGCTACAAGACCGGCGTGGAAATGGAAGCCATGATGGCCTGCAGCGTCGCCGCGCTGACCATCTACGACATGTGCAAGGCTGCCGACAAGGGCATCGTCATCGAGCAAGTTCGCCTTAAGTACAAGGCAGGAGGAAAAAGCGGTGAATGGCGCAACGATTAATCTTCTCTACTTCGCGCGCGTGGCCGAACTGGTCGGCAAGCGCTCCGAAGCCTGGCCCCTGGAAGGCGAGTCCACCGGCGCGCAGCTGCTTGCCGCGCTGGGCGAACGCTACCCCCAGCTGGCGCCCTCCGCGCGCCTGAAGCTGGCCATCAACCAGACCCACGCCAAGCCGTCCGCGCCCATCCGGGCCGGCGACGAGGTCGCGGTATTCGAACCCGTCACCGGAGGTTGAACGCCATGATCAGCGTCCAGGAAGCCGACTTCGACGGCGCCGCGCTCACGGCCGCGCTGCGTGAGAGCGCCGGCCCGGGCGTGGGCGGCATCGTCACGTTCGTGGGCTATGTGCGCGACTACGCGCCCGACACGCCCACCGATACGCTCTTTCTCGAACACTACCCGGGCATGTGCGAACGCGAGCTGGAAGAAATCGCCGCGACCGCCCGCGCGCGCTGGAACCTGGCCGGCACGGTCATCGTGCACCGGGTGGGCGCGCTGCATCGCAATGCCCAGATCGTCTTCGTGGCGGCGGCCAGCGCCCATCGCGGCGACGCCTTCCGCGGCTGCGAATACATCATCGACGCGCTCAAGACGCGCGCGCCCTTCTGGAAGCGCGAGACCCTCGCGGGCGGCAGCAGCTTCTGGGTGGAGCAACGCCAATCCGACCAGGACCGCACGCAGTCCTGGGATGAAGACACCACCGTCTAGAAGAGGAGAATCCATGAGCGACGAAAGCCTTGTTTCGCTGGCCTGCGCCGTACTGACGGTCAGCGACACCCGCAGCGCGGGCGACGACACTTCCGGCAATCTGCTGGCCCACAGCCTTGCGCATGCCGGCCACCAGTGCGTGCGCCGCGACATCGTCAAGGACGACATCTACCAGATCCGCCGCATCATGAGCGACTGGATCGCCGATCCCGAAGTGCAGGTGATCCTGACCACGGGCGGCACGGGCTTCTCGCATCGCGACCACACGCCCGAGGCCATCATGCCCCTGCTGGACCGTGAAATCCCCGGCTTCGGCGAACTGTTCCGCCAGATCTCGTACACCGAGATCGGCAGCTCCACCATCCAGTCGCGCGCCTTTGCCGGCTCGGCCAACCAGACGCTGATCTTCTGCCTGCCCGGTTCCAACAACGCCTGCGAAACCGCCTGGGCGCAGATCATCCGCGAGCAGCTGGACAGCAGCCACCGCCCCTGCAATTTCGCCACCCATTTCAAGCAACGCGAAGAAGACAACTGACCCATGCTGGATTTTGATCAAGCCCAGACCCTGCTGGCCAATGCCGCAGGGCCGCTGCAACGCAGCGAAGAGGTGAGCCTGGCCGATGCCGCCGGCCGCGTGCTGGCCGCCGATCTCACCGCCACCGTGGACATACCGCCCGCCGACAACAGCGCCATGGACGGCTACGCGTTGCGCGTGGCCGACTGGGGCGCCGGCGTGCGCCTGCCCATCCAGCAGCGCTGCTACGCGGGGGAAATGCCGGAACCGCTCAAGCCCGGCCACGCCATCCGCCTGTTCACCGGCAGCCTGATCCCGGAAGGCGCGGATACGGTTGTGATGCAGGAAGACACCGCCGAAGCCGACGGCCAGGTGGAAATCTCGCGCGCGCCCAAGCCCGGCCAGCACATCCGCCGCCGCGGCGAAGACACCATGGCCGGCGCGCCGCTGCTGGCCGCGGGCACCGTACTTGAAGCCGCCCACGTGGCGCTGATGGCTTCGCAAGGCCTGGCCCGCGTGCGGGTCGTCGGCCAGTTGCGCGTGGGCATCCTGACCACCGGCGACGAGCTGGTGCTGCCCGGCCAGCCGCGCGCGGCCGAGCAGATCTACAACTCCAACGGCCCCATGCTGGCCGCGCTGGCGCGCGGCATGGGCGCCCTGCCGGTGCACGTGCTGCACGCCCGCGACACCGAGGCCGACCTGCAGGCCGCCTTCAAGACGCTGCTGGCCGATTGCGACCTGGTGGTGAGCGTGGGCGGCGTGTCGGTGGGCGAACGCGATCTGGTCAAGCCCGCGCTGGCCTCGCTGGGCGGCGAACTGGCGCTATGGAAGGTGCGCATGAAGCCGGGCAAGCCGGTGGCGCTGGCGCAGATCGACGGCAAGCCCGTGGTCGGCCTGCCCGGCAACCCCGTATCGGCCTACGCCGTGTTCACCCTGCTGGTGACGCCGCTGATGCGCCGCATGCAGGGCCGCGACACACTATTCCCGCCGACCAGCCTGCTGCCCCTGCGCACCGAGCATCCGCGCCAGGACAGCCGCGAGGAATTCCTGCGCGTGCAGCGCCGCCTGGCCGACGACGGCAGCGCCGAACTGGTGCCCTACGGACATCAGGGTTCCGGCGTGATCAGCTCGCTGCCCTGGGCGACGGGTCTGGCCCGCCTGCCGGCCGACGTGCAAGTGCAGGACAAGGACCGGGTCGCCTACTACGACCTGCGTCACTGGCTGGCATAGCGCTCGGCCCGCGCCAGTTCATCTGGCGTGTTGACGTTCATGAAGGCATCGGGCGCGTCATCGAAGCAGGCTTCGACCGCGCCCGTTCTCGCCTGCCACAGCCCCACCTTGCGGTCCCCGGCCCGCAGGTACGCCAGCAGATCGGGCAATAGCGACGTGCGCAAGGCCATGCAGGCCGAATGGCGCTGTCCGTCCGCCACCGCATAGGCCATGGGCGCATTGGCCGACTCGGCCGCGCGCACCAGGCGCGCCGCCAGATCCGCGGGCAGGAACGGCGTGTCGCAAGGCGCCACCACCAGCCAGGCCTCGCGCTGCGCGGCCGCCAAGCCCGCGGCGATGCCCAGCAGCGGCCCTTGCCAGGCGCCCAGATCGGCTTCGCCGTCCCGCACGACGTCGCCGTAGCGGGCATAGAGATCCAGATGACGGTTGGCGCTGACGATCAGGCGCGACACCTGCGGCGCCAGGCGGCGCGCCACGTGCGCCACCATGGGTTCGCCGCGCAGCACGACCAGGCCCTTGTCCTGCCCGTGCATGCGCGCGCCCTGGCCGCCCGCCAGGATCAGCCCCGCAATTCCCTTGCTGGCAGGCGCTTCAGCCACCGATGTAGCTCATCTCGATCTTGCGCGCAGGATCAGCCATGTTGCGGCCGCGCAGCTCGGAATAATGGTCGTTGCGCCCCGCCCAGATGCCCGCGATGATGGCGGCGAGCTCGGCATCGCTGGCGCCGTCGCGCAGCGGCGCGCGCAGGTCGTAGCCGTCGTGCGCGAACAGGCACAGGAAGAGCTTGCCTTCCGGCGACAGGCGCGCGCGCGTACAGCCGCCGCAGAAGGCGTGCGTGACGCTGGAGATGACGCCGATCTCGCCGCCGCCGTCCAGGTAGCGCCAGCGTTCGGCCACGCGGCCCATTTCGCCGCTGGCCACGGGTTCCAGCGGATAGGCCGCGCCGATGCGGTCCAGCACTTCCTGGCTGGGCACCACTTCGGCAAGATTCCAGCCGTTGGTATTGCCCACGTCCATGTATTCGATGAAGCGCAGGATGTGGCCGGAATGGCGGAAGCGTTCGGCCATGGGCAGGATCTGCCCGTCGTTCAGGCCGCGCCGCACCACCATGTTGACCTTGACCGGCGCAAGTCCGGCCTCGGCCGCGGCGTCCACGCCTTGCAGCACGTCGTCGGGCGTGAAGCCGCTGTCGCTCATGCCCTGGAACATGGCCGGGTCCAGCGCGTCCAGGCTGACGGTGACGCGCGTAAGGCCGGCGCTCTTGAGGGCCGCGGCCTTGCGCGCCAGCATGCTGCCGTTGGTGGTCAGGGTCAGGTCCAGCGGACGGCCGGCGGGGGTGCGCAGGTCGGCCAACTGGCCCACCAGGTTCTCGATATGCTTGCGCAGCAGCGGCTCGCCGCCGGTCAGGCGGATCTTCTCCACGCCCAGTTGCGTGAAGATGCCGGCCAGGCGGCTGATTTCCTCGAACGACAGCAGCGCCGAATGCGGCATGAAGGTGTAGCTGCTGTCGAAGACCTCGCGCGGCATGCAGTAGGTGCAGCGGAAGTTGCAGCGGTCCGTGACCGATATCCGCAAGTCGCGCAGGGGACGCGCGCGCTGATCCAGCGCGGGCTGTCCGTGCGGCGGCAGTTCGCCGGGCGCCAGCGGGGCCAGCGGCCCGCTGCGGCGATCGGCAAGAAAGATCACTTTGCTCATGGGAGCATCATATCCCGGCGCATCGCGTTTCGCGCTCATGGAAAGGCCTCCTGCAACGACTGCAACCGGCCGGTGTCGCGGGCGTCGTAGCCCGCCAGCTGGCCGACGTAGCCGACGTAGTCCGGGCTGCGCATGATGGACAGCAGGTCGCGCATGGCTGGCGTCTCCAGCGAGGACTTGCGGATGGCGAAGAAATAGCGCTCCCGCACCAGCGGAATGAAGTCCAGTCCGAAGCGGCAGGCGGCCGTTTCCACCCCCACGCCCGTATCAGCCATGCCGCTGGCGATGTGCGCGGCGATGGCCATATGGGTGAATTCATTGGTTTCGTAGCCCTGGACCTCGCTGATCGAGACCCCCGCCCGCTGCAGCATCAGGCCTACCAGATAGCGCGTGCTGGAGCCGATCTGGCGGTTGACGAAACGCACGTCGGGCCGCGCCAGGTCGGCCATGCCGCGTATGTGCTTGGGATTGCCGGCGGTGACGAACAGGCCGGCATTGCGCACCGCCAGGTGGATCAGCATGTACTCGTCCGCATGCAGCCATTGGGCGTAGCGCTCCATGATGGGCGCTTCGAAATCGCCCAGCGGCACCTGGAAGCCCGCCAGGTCGCACTCGCGCCGCTCCAGCGAGGCCAGCGCCTCGATGGCGGTGCGGTAGCGCAGTTCCAGGCCCGGCTTGCGGTTGCCCATGTGCTGCATCAGCGACTCCACCGCGAAGCCGTGGCTGGCGTGCAGCCGCAGATGCGGGCCGCTCTCGGGCAGCAGGCGCTCCAGCTCTTCCTGCAGTTCCGAAGCCATGCTGTCCAGCGTGGGCATCAGCCGGGCCTCGATGCGGCGGTTGGCCCACAGCAGGCGCTGCGCGAACGGCGCCAACTGCGTGCCTTGCCGGCGGTTGGTGATGAGCAACTGCGTGCCGAAGATGGCCTCGAAACGGCGCAGCACGCCCCAGGCATGCCGGTACGACAAGCCACAGGCGCGGCAGGCCCCGGCAATATTGCCAGTGGCGTCAATGGCCGACAGCAGCGCCAGCATGTCCTGCAATGGCACCGGCGCCTGGTCGTCGTCTCCGCCCAGAGTCCATTGCGGCCGCAGGCCGATACGGAACTTATATGTCATTTATTTCTTATTGAAGACGGTGAATTACCCCGTTAGAGTACACAAATAATGTGGCTGGAGGGGTTTTTATATGCTTTTAAAAACATATAAACCCAAATAGCATCCAGCCCGGCACAACAGCAACGCAGGAGGAGACCGACGTGCATCAGCGCGAGGCAACATCCGATCTGGCATCCAGCGGCGGCGCCCGCGGCGGCCAGATGGCCCTGGACGCGGCCCAAGCGTCCCCCACCCCGGCCATCGCGGCCACCGCCCGCATACTCGCCCGGCTGAAGGACCAGCCCGGGCCCCTGCTGCCCGTGCTGCATGCGGTCCAGCATGAACTGGGCTGTATTCCGGCCGCGGCGGTGCAGACCATCGCCGAGGCCCTGAACCTGTCCCGCGCCGAGGTCCACGGCGTCATCACCTTCTACCCCCATTTCCGCAGCGAACCCGCGGCGCGCCACACCCTGGAGGTCTGCCGCGCCGAAGCCTGTCAGGCCATGGGCGGCGAACGCCTCGCCGCCCATGCGCGCACGGCGCTGGGCTGTGATTTCCACGCCAACAGCAAGAACGGCGATTTCACCCTGGAACCGGTGTATTGCCTGGGCCTGTGCGCCCAGTCGCCGGCGGTGATGATCGACGGCCTGCCCCATGCCCGCGTCACGCCGGAAAAACTGGACCGCCTGCTGGCCCGCACGCTGGAGGGTCAATCATGAGTTCCCCCATCGTCATCTACGTGCCGCGCGACGCCGCGGCGCTGGCCATGGACGCCGACACGGTGGCGCGCGACATCGAACGCGCCGCCGACGCCCGCGGCCTGTCGGTGCAGATCGTGCGCAATGGCTCGCGCGGGCTGCTGTGGCTGGAACCCATGGTCGAAATCACTACCCCGCAGGGCCGCGTCGCCTACGGGCCGGTGCAGCCCGAGGACGTCGCCGCGCTGTTCGACGCCGGCTGGCTAAGTGGCGGCGAGCATCCGCTGCGCCTGGGCCTGACCGAAGAAATCCCCTACCTGAAGCACCAGGAACGCCTGACCTTCGCCCGCGTCGGCGTGACCGATCCGCTGTCCCTGCAGGACTACGCCGCCCATGGCGGCCTGCAGGGTCTGCAACGCGCCCTGGCCATGGAGCCGGGGCAGATCGTCGACGAAATGGTGGCCTCGGGCCTGCGCGGCCGCGGCGGCGCGGCATTCCCGACCGGCATCAAGTGGAAGACGGTGGCAGGCACCCCCGGCGACCAGAAGTACATCGTCTGCAACGCCGACGAGGGCGACTCCGGCACCTTCGCCGACCGCCTGCTGATGGAAGGCGACCCCTATGTGCTGATCGAAGGCATGACCATTGCCGGCCTGGCGGTGGGCGCCACCTACGGCTATATCTACGTCCGCTCGGAATATCCGCAAGCCATCGACACCCTGGAAGCCGCCATCGCGCGGGCGCGCAGCGTGGGCTGGCTGGGCGATGACGTGCACGGCAGCGGCCGCCGCTTCGACATGGAAGTGCGCAAGGGCGCGGGCGCCTACATCTGCGGCGAGGAAACCTCGCTGCTGGAAAGCATCGAGGGCAAGCGCGGCGTGGTCCGCGCCAAGCCGCCGCTGCCGGCGATCTCCGGCCTGTTCGGCAAGCCCACGGTCATCAACAACGTGATTTCGCTGGCCACCGTACCCATCATCCTGGCCAAGGGCGCGGCCTATTACCGCGACTACGGCGTGGGGCGCTCGCACGGCACACTGCCGTTCCAGCTGGCCGGCAACCTCAAGCACGGCGGCCTGGTCGAGAAGGCCTTCGGCCTGAGCCTGCGCGACCTGCTCTACGGCTTCGGCGGCGGCAGCGCTTCCGGCCGGCCGCTGCGCGCGGTGCAGGTGGGCGGCCCGCTGGGCGCCTACCTGCCGGAATCGCAATGGGACGTGCCGCTGGACTACGAAGCCTACATCCAGATATCCGCCATGGTCGGCCACGGCGGGCTGGTGGCCTTCGACGACACCGTGGACATGGCGCGCATGGCGCGTTACGCGATGGAGTTCTGCGCCATCGAATCCTGCGGCAAATGCACGCCCTGCCGCATCGGCTCCACCCGCGGCGTGGAAACCATAGACAAGATCGTCGCGGGCGGCCCCGGCCGCGAGCAGCAGGTGCATCTGCTGCGCGACCTGTGCGACACGATGCTGGGCGGATCGCTGTGCGCGCTGGGGGGCATGGCGCCCTACCCGGTGCTGTCCGCGCTGAACCACTTCCCGCAGGACTTCGGCATCGAGTCCTCCCAGTCTGCCGCGCACGCGGCCTGAACCCGAGACCGACATGCTAGAAACCGTCATCAAGCGCGATCGCGACCTGGGCACGCCGGCGCGCGAGTCCGCCGTAACCGTCACCCTGACCATAGACGGCCAGGAAATCACGGTGCCCGAAGGCACCTCGCTGATGCGCGCGGCCGCCGAGGCCGGCATCAACATTCCCAAGCTGTGCGCCACCGACAGCCTGGAGCCCTTCGGTTCGTGCCGGCTGTGCCTGGTCCAGATCGAAGGCCGCCGCGGCTATCCCGCGTCGTGCACCACCCCGGCCGAGAACGGCATGGTGGTCTACACCGAAACCCCCAAGCTGCACGACCTGCGCCGCGGCGTGATGGAGCTGTACATCTCCGACCACCCGCTGGACTGCCTGACCTGCCCGGCCAACGGCGACTGCGAACTGCAGGACATGGCCGGCGTGGTGGGCCTGCGCAACGTGCGCTACGGCTACGACGGCGCCAACCACCTGAAGAGCGAAAAGGACGAGTCCAATCCGTACTTCACCTATGACGCCTCCAAGTGCATCGTCTGCAACCGCTGCGTGCGTGCCTGCGAGGAAACGCAGGGCACCTTCGCCCTGACGATCTCCGGCAAGGGCTTCGAATCGCGCGTGTCGCCGGGGCAGGACCAGCCCTTCCTGGATAGCGAATGCGTGTCTTGCGGCGCCTGCGTGCAGGCCTGTCCGACCTCCACCCTGCAGGAAAAGACCGTCATCATGATGGGCCAGGCCGAACACTCGGTCGTGACCACCTGCGCCTACTGCGGCGTGGGCTGCGGCTTCAAGGCCGAGATGAAGGGCCAGGAAGTGGTGCGCATGGTGCCCTGGAAGGACGGCCAGGCCAACCGCGGCCATTCCTGCGTCAAGGGCCGCTTCGCCTGGGGCTACGCCACGCACAAGGAACGCGTGCTCAAGCCCATGATCCGCAAGCACATCACCGACTCCTGGAAGGAAGTGTCCTGGGACGAGGCGATCAACTATGCGGCCTCCGAATTCCGCCGCATCCAGGGCCAGTACGGCCGCGATGCGGTCGGCGGCATCACCTCCTCGCGCTGCACCAACGAAGAAACCTGGCTGGTGCAAAAGCTGGTACGCGCCGCCTTCGGCACCAACAACGTCGACACCTGCGCGCGGGTCTGCCACTCGCCCACCGGTTACGGCCTGAAGCAGACGCTGGGCGAATCCGCCGGCACCCAGACCTTCGATTCCGTCATGCACACCGACGTGGTCATCGTGATGGGCGCCAACCCCAGCAGCGGCCATCCGGTGTTCGCCTCGCGCCTGAAGCGCCGCCTGCGCCAGGGCGCGCGCCTGATCGTGATCGATCCGCGCCGCATCGAACTGGTCAGTTCGCCGCACATCAAGGCCGACTTCCACCTGCAGGTGCGCCCCGGCACCAACACCGCCCTGCTGTCCTCGTTGGCTCACGTGATCGCCACCGAAAACCTGATCGCCGAGGACTTCGTGGCCGAGCGCTGCGAAGCCAAGGCCTTCAAGGAATGGCGTGACTTCGTCTCGCTGCCTGAGAACTCGCCGGAAGCCATGGAAGAAATCACCGGCGTGCCGGCGCAGGCCGTGCGCGGCGCGGCGCGCCTGTATGCCACCGGCGGCAACGGCTCGATCTACTACGGCCTGGGCGTGACCGAACACAGCCAGGGCTCCACCACCGTCATGGCCATCGCCAACCTGGCCATGGCCACCGGCAATATCGGCCGCGAAGGCGTGGGCGTGAACCCGCTGCGCGGGCAGAACAACGTGCAGGGCTCGTGCGACATGGGCTCGTTCCCGCATGAGCTGCCGGGTTACCGCCACATTTCCGACAACACGGTGCGCGCGCAGTTCGAGCAGGACTGGGGCGTGACCCTGCAGCCGGAACCCGGCCTGCGCATCCCCAACATGTTCGAGGCCGCGCTGGGCGGTTCGTTCAAGGGCCTGTACTGCCAGGGCGAGGACATCGTGCAGTCGGACCCCAACACGCAGCACGTGGCGGCGTCCCTTGCTGCCATGGAATGCATCGTGGTGCAGGACCTGTTCCTGAACGAAACCGCCAAGTACGCCCACGTGTTCCTGCCCGGCTCCTCGTTCCTGGAAAAAGACGGCACCTTCACCAACGCCGAACGCCGCATCTCGCGCGTGCGCAAGGTGATGGAACCCAAGAACGGCAAGTCCGACTGGGAAGTGACGGTGGCGCTGTCCAACGCGCTGGGCTACCCCATGAATTACAAGCATCCCAGCGAGATCATGGACGAGATCGCGCGCCTGACGCCGACCTTCACCGGCGTCAGCTATGAAAAGCTGGACAAGCAGGGCAGCCTGCAATGGCCCTGCAACGACGAAGCGCCCGATGGCACGCCCATCATGCACATCGACGAATTCGTGCGCGGCAAGGGCAAGTTCATGATCACCAAGTACGTGCCCACGGACGAGCGCAGCACGCGCCGCTTCCCGCTGCTGCTGACCACGGGCCGCATCCTGTCGCAGTACAACGTGGGCGCGCAGACCCGGCGCACGCCCAACGTCATGTGGCATGGCGAGGACGTGCTGGAACTGCATCCGCAGGACGCCGAGGACCGCGGCGTGAAGGATGGCGACTGGGTCGGCATCCAGAGCCGCGCGGGCGAGACCGTGTTGCGGGCCACGCTGACCGACCGGGTGCAGCCGGGCGTGGTATACACCACCTTCCATTTCCCCGAGTCCGGCGCCAACGTCGTCACCACCGACAGCTCCGACTGGGCCACCAACTGCCCCGAGTACAAGGTGACGGCCGTGCAGGTCACGCGCGTGTCCCAGCCTTCGGAGTGGCAGCGCCAGTGGTCGCGCTTTGCAGACATCCAGCAAAAGCTGCTGCGCGAGCGTTCGCGCGAAAGCGAGGCGGCGCTGACCGGGAAATAACCCTCAGCCCGAACCGCCAGGACGCCGCCATGCCCACGCCCCCGCCTTCCCGCCCCGACTGCACGCAGGTACAGGTCACCCGCGTGCGGGGCGGCGCCCTGGTCCCCGGGGTCGAAGCCGACTCCGTGGCCGAGGAAACGCCGGTCGCGCTGGAGTTCAACGGCATCAGCCACGCCACCATGCTGGCCACGCCGGCCGACCTGGAAGACTTCGCGGTGGGCTTCGCGCTGTCCGAGGGTATCATCGACGGCGTCAGCGACGTGCGCGGCATCGACCTGCTGCCGCAATGCGACGGCATCGTGGTCCAGCTGGAAATTTCCACCGCCTGTGAAGTGCGGCTGAAGTCGCGCCGCCGGGCCATGGCCGGGCGCACCGGCTGCGGCCTGTGCGGCGTGGAGACGCTACCCGAAGTGCTGCGGCCGGTGGCGCCCGTCACCAACGGCTCGCCCGTGCGCATCCAGGCCGTGCTGGCCGCCATGCGCGAAATGCGGGCGCGCCAGGCGCTGCACGAAATCACCGGCGCCACCCACGCCGCGGGCTGGGCCGGCGCCGACGGTACGGTCGCGCTGGTGCGCGAGGACGTGGGGCGCCATAATGCTCTGGACAAGCTGGTCGGCGCCCTGGCGCGCCAGGCCATGCATGCCGGCGACGGCATCGTCGTGGTGTCCAGCCGTGCCAGTTTCGAAATGGTGCAGAAAACCGCGGCGGCCGGCGTGGCCGTGCTGGCCTCGGTGTCCGCGCCCACGGCGCTCGCCATCCGCCTGGCCCAGGACGCCAATGTCAGCCTGCTGGGCTTTCTGCGCGGCGACGACGCCACGCTGTACACCCACCCATCACGCATCACCCCCTGAACTGGACCTGACCCAAGCATGGAAATCGGCAATCTGATCCGCATGGCCAACCGCATCGGCCAATTCTTCGAAGCCATGCCCGACCGGCCCGAGGCCCTGGAAGGCGTGGCCAACCATATCCACAAGTTCTGGGAGCCGCGCATGCGCAATGAGCTTCTGAACTTTCTCGAAAGAAGTCCGGACGGCAATGCTGGCGAGGAACGCCTGCACCCGCTGGTGCTGGAAGCGGTCACGCAGAACCGGCAGCGCCTCACGCCGCTCGCCCGTGTGGCGTAACGCCATAGCGCCCGGCAAGACGACAGAAACACCACAAGAGAAAAAGGCGGCGGGACCGGCCGGATGCCGGACCACGCATGCCAATGAGCGGCGCCAAAAGAGGAGACAACATGCAAAGCACTGCCACGCTGGACCTGCCCGGTTCAAAGCCGGGTTTTTTCGATAAGGAACGCACCATCGCCGGCCCGGGCTTCTCGCGCTGGCTGGTTCCCCCTGCCGCCCTTGCCATCCACCTGTGCATCGGCATGGCCTATGGCTTCTCGGTGTTCTGGCTGCCGCTGTCCAAGGTGGTGGGCGGCGCCAAGCCGCTGGCCTGCCCCGCGGACATGAGCCTCGTCGCCGAGCTGTTCGCCACCAATTGCGACTGGAAGATTTCGACCATGGGGTGGATGTACACCCTGTTCTTCGTGCTGCTGGGCTGCTCGGCCGCGCTGTGGGGCGGCTGGCTGGAACGCGCGGGCCCGCGCAAGGCGGGCGTGGTGTCGGCCCTGTGCTGGTGCGGCGGCCTGGTCATCTCCGCCATGGGCGTGTACCTGCACCAGATGTGGATGCTATGGCTGGGCTCGGGCGTCATCGGCGGCATCGGCCTGGGGCTGGGCTACATCTCGCCCGTGAGCACGCTGATCAAGTGGTTCCCCGACCGCCGCGGCATGGCCACGGGCATGGCCATCATGGGCTTTGGCGGTGGCGCCATGATAGGCGCGCCGCTGGCCGACCTGCTGATGCGCCACTTTGCCACGCCTGAATCGCCGGGCGTCTGGCAGACCTTCCTGACCATGGCAGCGGTGTACTTCGTCTTCATGATGTCGGGCGCGCTGGGCTACCGCGTGCCGCCGACCGGCTGGAAGCCCGAGGGCTGGACCGCGCCGGCCAAGCATGCCGGCAACGCCATGATCACCAAGGGCCACGTCCATGTGCAGCGCGTCTGGGGCGTGCCGCAGTTCTGGCTGGTGTGGTGGGCGCTGTGCCTGAACGTCACGGCCGGCATCGGCATCCTGGGCATGGCCTCGCCGCTGCTGCAGGAAGTGTTCGGCGGCGGCCTGATCAACCAGCCTGAGCTGGGTTACTCGCAGCTGGACAAGAACCAGCTGGCGGCCATCGCCGCCATCGCCGCCGGCTTCACCGGCCTGCTTAGCCTGTTCAATATCGGCGGCCGCTTCTTCTGGGCCAGCCTGTCCGACAAGCTGGGCCGCAAGACCACCTACTTCATCTTCTTCGTGCTGGGTTTCGCGCTGTATTCGGCCATCCCCTGGACCGCGCACATCGGCGCGCTGGCTCTGTTCGTGGCCGCTTTCTGCATCATCCTGTCTATGTACGGCGGCGGCTTCTCCACCGTGCCGGCGTACCTGGCCGACCTGTTCGGCACGCAGATGGTGGGCGCCATCCATGGCCGGCTGCTGACGGCCTGGTCGGCGGCGGGCATCTTCGGGCCGGTGCTGGTGAACTACATCCGCGAATACCAGCTGTCCATCGGCGTGCCGCGCGCCCAGGTGTACGACATCACCATGTACATCCTGGCGGGCATGCTGGTGCTGGGTTTCCTGTGCAACCTGGCGATCCGGCCCGTGAATCCCAAGTACTTCATGAATGACGAAGAACTGGCGCGCGAGAAGGCGCTGGCCCACGAACGCGCGGTCGCCACGGAAACGCACGGGGTCGGAACATCCGCGTTCCGCACGCCGGCGGCGCTGGTGGTGTTCGCCTGGGCCTGCGTGGGTATCCCCCTGGCCTGGGGCATCTGGATCACGCTGCAGAAGGCGGTGGTGCTGTTCCACTGAGCCAGGCGGGTGCCGCGACGGGGCGCGAAGCTGCTACATTGGCAGCCCGCGCCCCTTCTTTTTGCTTTCTCCATGACCACCCTGCCCCGCGCGCCCCGCCTTGCTGGAGCGACACGTTGACCGTCCCTGAAATCCGCTGGGAAGAAAACCAGACCCCGCACGCCGCCCGCTGGCGCTCCGAATCCGGCGCCGCGCCGCCCAAGCGCGTGGTGGTGGCGGACGACACCATGACCGCCGACATGGCCTACCGCCAGGCCTGCGAAGGCGTCGGCCTGCTGTGGCGCGGCGATTTCCAGAATGCGCGGCAATTGCTGCAAGCCATCACGCGGCGGGTCGACAAGCGTCCCCGCAAACCCGTGGACAGCCTGCTGGACGCCTTCAACCAGCACCGCCAGATCCAGTCGCAGCGCGCCCGCATCCTGGGCATGCTGCTGATTCCGTTCGACGCCGGTCACGGCATTCCGCTGCGCCGCGCGCCCGACGCGCGCCTGGCCTGCGAGGAAGCCCACGGTCCCGCCGCCGAGCCCTACGTCGCGTCGCTGCGCGAACTGCTGGGCCTGATCGGCGCCTTCGAATGGCGCAAGAAAGGCGTGGAGATTCCCGCACTGAATGCCCGCATCCATCCGCACTACGGCGTGTTCTCGCCGCTGCGCGGCGAGTACGTTGACCTGGTGGCACGCACCCCGATGCCGCGCGGCAGCGTGGCCTTCGACATCGGCACCGGCACCGGCGTGCTGGCTGCCGTGATCGCGCGCCGCGGCGGCAAGCGCGTCATCGCCACCGACATGGATCCGCGCGCGCTGGCCTGCGCCCGTGAAAACCTGGAGCGCCTGGGCCTGTCCAAGCAGGTCGACGTCGAACAGACCGACCTGTTCCCCGAAGGCCGGGTGTCGCTGATCGTCTGCAACCCGCCCTGGCTGCCCGCCCGCCCCAGCTCGCCCGTGGAGCATGCCGTCTACGACCCCGACAGCCGCATGCTGCGCGGCTTCCTGAATGGACTGGCGGCGCATCTGACGCCCAACGGCGAAGGCTGGCTGATCCTGTCGGACCTGGCCGAGCATCTGGGCCTGCGCAGCCGCGAAGCGCTGCTGGAGATGATCAGCCAGGCCGGCTTGCGCGTGATCGAGCGCATCGACACGCGTCCCACTCACGGCCGCGCGCAAGACGCGAGCGACCCGCTGCATGCGGCGCGTTCGAAGGAAGTCACGTCCTTGTGGCGCCTGGGCGCGGCCTGACGCGGCCCGGCCTGACGCAAGACCCAGGGGCGCGGCCCCAGCGCGTGCTATGAACTTTGGAGTAGGTCGGCAGCATTTCCCAGCATCGGCATGCTGAAGACCACTTCGACGGAACTTGTGGCTGCGCCCAAGCCCCGCCAGCATCGGCTCAACCGCATTCCCGTTCTGCCCCCGCATCCGTGATGGAAGCCACCGTGACCGAACCGACCGCCATTGAAGTTTCAGCCGAAGCCGCATCTCATAAGGGCGAATTTTTCCTGATCGACGCCAGCTTCTTGGGAAACGGCAGGGTTCCCGGCATCGAGATCGCCAACGAAGAGAAGCTGATCGATCCGGGGACGAACGTCGTCTCGCGTCCTGATGGAATGCCGGATCAGTATCCGGAGCGTCCCCGCCTGGTTCATGTACCGGAGAAGGGCGGAATGCCACGCGATCTGGAAGAGCTCGCTGGCATATGGATTGTGTCGGAGCCGTTGAAGCAACTGTTTGAGCAGTTGGACGCCGAGGCGTTTGCATTTGTGGCATGCGACTTCAGCCTTGCTGACGGCAGCCCCGCCCCTCAGTACTACCTAGGCAATGTGCTGCGCAGACTCGATGCCCTGGATGAAGCCTCTTCTCGCGTGAGGATCAAGCTCGACCACAATTATCAGACCGGCGAGGGCGAGAAACTTTATAGCCTCGTCGGCGGAGCCAGCTTGGTGTTCAAACAGGATGTTGTGGGAGATGCCCATATCTTCCGCCAGGATCGCATGGGAGCACCTCCCATCTGCGACCGCGCGATGTTTGACGCATTGAGTGCGGCCAACTTCTCCGGCGTACGGCTGCGCGATGTAGCCGATATTTAGAGCGTGTTATGAACTGTGGAGCAGGTTGGCAGCATTTCCCGGCATCAGCATGCTGAAGACCACGAACCGAAGCCCCGCCAGTCTGTTGGCTAAGGGCGGCAGGCTGTCACCCAACTACGGTCGGGCGATCGCGGCAAAGTTCATGACACGCTCTAGGCCCGCCCCGCCGCCACGTTGACGCTGATGGCGATGATGAAGACGTTGAAGAAAAAGGCGATGACGCTGTGCGTCAGCGCCGTGCGGCGCAGGCGCCGGTTCACGATCTGCACGTCCGACACCTGGAACGTCATGCCCAGCACCAGCGCGAAATAGGCGAAGTCCCAGTAGTCCGGATCTTCCGTGCCGGGAAAATCCAGCCCCTTGTGCATGGCGTTGCGATGACCGTAATAGCCATGCGCGTAGTGCAGGGCGAAGATCATGTTCATGTAGAGCCACGACAGGATGATGGTCGCGGCGGCCGCCAGCATGGCCAGCACGCTGCCCACGCCGCTCTCCCCCCGCAGCTCCACCCACAGCGCCATCATCACCATGCAGGACAGCGCCACGCTGCTCCACAGCACGCCGGTGCGCCCCACGTCCTGCTGCTGCGCATGCTGGCGCATGGCCGCCGCGCTGGTTCGGCCGAACACTCGCGCCGTCATCAGCAGGAACACCAGCGCCCCCGCATCGAATCCCAGCAATAGCGCCAGGACCCATGGCACGCCCAGGGCGTACAGCCCGCCCGCCGTGACCAGCAGCAGCGCCGCACACCCGACCAGGCGCCGATGCGCATGGAAGAACGGCAGGGCGGCGCCGGCAGCGGAATCGTCCTCGGGCTCGAAATCCTTGAGCGGCGGCATGCGGCGCTCCTTTTGGTGTGAGCAGCCCTAACGCTAACCGATGCCGAGCAAACCGACCAGTGCGCCGCCGAACAGCAGCCACAGCGGATGGATGCGGGTGAGGCTGCCCAGCAGCGCCACCACAGCGGTAATGACGCCCAGCAGCCAGGTATGCACCGAGGCCTCGGTGATGAGCGCCGCGCTGGCCGCCACCAAGCCCACCGTCATCGGGAAGATGCCCGCCTGAATGACGCCGCGCCAGGGACGGTCCTTGAAGCGTTCCCACAGGCCCAGCGCGATCACGGTAATGATGGACGACGGGCCGAACTTGGCGATGGTGGTGACCAGCATGCCCAGGCCGCCCGCCACATGCCAGCCGACCAGCGTGACCACCATCAGGTTGGGGCCCGGGGCCGCCTGTCCCAGGGCGAACAGCGCGGAGAAATCCGCCGCGCTCATCCAGCCGTGCACTTCCACCACCTGGCGCTGCATCTCGGGCAGGATGGTATTGCCCCCGCCGAACGCCAGCACGGACAGCTCGGAAAAGATCAGGGCCAGGGCGATCAATGTATGGATCATCGACGTTGCCTCCAGACCATCAGGATGCTCAGCGGCGTCAGCACCGCCATGGTGGGCAGAAGCGGAATGCGCAGCACGGCGATGGCGATGAAGCAGGCCGTGGCCACCACGCCGGCCAGCCAGTCGCGGCGCTTGACCACCGGCAACCCGATCTTCACCGCCATGGAAATCAACAAGCCCGCGGCGGCGGCGGCCAGCCCGGCAAACAGGTGCTGGATGTGGGGATCGTTCTGGAAGCGGTCGTACACCATGCCCAGCAGCACCACGATGGCGGACGGCGCCAGGATCAGGCCCATCAGCGCCGCGAACGCGCCGCGCGGGCCGCGGAACTTCATGCCCAGCGCCACCGACAGGTTGATGATATTGCCGCCGGGCAGGAACTGGCACAGGCCCAGCAGGTCGGTGAACTCGGCGCCGCTGAGCCAGCGGTGCTTTTCGACGACCATGCGGCGCGCCAGCGGCAAGGCGCCGCCGAATGCCGTCAGGCCGAGCATCAGGAAGCCATAGAACAATTGCCCGCAAGTGGGCGCGGGCCGCAAATCGGCCTCGGAGATGGAAGGTGCCGCGTTCATCATTTTCATGCCGGCGCCGGGGAAGCGGCGCGGAGTGGGACCGGGGGAAGGACAACGAGATTGCAGCCTACTCTCCGCCTTGGATAATGTCTAATATATGACTAACTATATATTCATATCGGCTGAATATGGCATCCGTAGATTTAAGACTGCTGCGCTACTTCCTGGCCGTGGCCGAGGAATCCCATCTGACCAAGGCCGCGGCGCGGCTGGGCATCCGCCAGCCCCCGCTCAGCCAGCAGATCCGCGTACTGGAGCAGGAGCTGGGGGTGACGCTGTTCCACCGTCTGCCGCGCGGCATGGAGCTGACCGAAAGCGGCCGCGCGCTGCTGGACGACGCGCGCAACATCGTGGCCCTGGTGGACCAGGCCGTGGAAGGCGTGCGGCGCGTGTCGCAGGGCGAGGCTGGACGCCTGACCGTGGGCTTCACCGGATCGGCGGCCTTCCATCCCTTTGTGCCCTCCGTCATCCGACGCTTCCGCGAAGCGGCGCCCAACGTGCGGCTGGTGCTGGAGGAAAGCAGCACCGGCGAACTCATGGAGGGCGTGGCCGCGGGCCGCGTGGACGTCGCCTTCATCCGCGGCCCCTATGGCCTGGACCCCGGCGTGGTGGTGGAAACCGTGCTGGAGGAACCCATGCTGGCTGCGTTTCCGGCCGACCACCCGGCCGTCAAGGGCCGTGCGCGCAAGCGCATTGCGCTGGCCGAACTGGCCGATGAATCCCTGATCCTCTACCGCCGCCACAGCGGGCCGGGCCTGTACGACGCCATCATCGCCGCCTGCGGCGCCGCCGGCTTCAGCCCGCGCGTGGCGCAAGAAGCGCCGCGCATGCTGTCCACCCTGAGCCTGGTCGCGGCCGGCCTGGGCGTGTCGCTGGTGCCGGCGTCGCTACGCCGCGTGAACATCGAAGGCGTGGCCTACGTCAACCTGGCCCATCCGGCGGAACTGCGCGCGCCGCTGAACCTGATCTGGCGCGACGAAGCGCTCTCCGGCGCAGCCCGCAAACTGATCGGCGAGGCGCGGCGGCAGCGCGAGGAATCCCTGGTCTGAGCGCGCGGCGCTACACTGCCCGGCACCCGCACTCCGCATTGCAGCCATGACTCCAGATTCACCCATAGGCATCTACGACTCCGGCGTCGGCGGCCTGAGCGTGCTGCGCGCCATCCGCGACGCCCTGCCCCACGAATCCCTGCTGTACGTAGCCGACTCCGCCCACGTGCCCTATGGCGAAAAAACGCAGGACTACGTCGAGCAGCGCGCCAGCACGATCGCCGATTACTTCGTGTCGCGCCAGGCCAAGGCCATGGTGGTGGCCTGCAATACGGCCACCGCGGCCGCCATCGCCCAGTTGCGCCTACGCCATCCGCAGCTGATCATCATCGGCGTGGAGCCGGCCATCAAGCCCGCCGCGCACCTGACCACGAGCGGCGTGGTCGGCGTGTTCGCCACCACCGGCACCCTGGCCAGCCCCAAATTCGCCGCCCTGGTCCAGCGCGAGGCGCCCGAAGTCCGCATCCTGTTCAGGCCTTGCCCCGAGTGGGTGCGGCTGGTGGAGCAAGGCGTGCTCAGCGGCCCCCAGGCCGAGGCCGCGGTGCGCGCGCCCGTGGCGGAATTGCGCGGGGCCGGCGCCGACGTGCTGGTGCTGGGCTGCACCCACTTTCCCTTCCTGCGCGACGCGATCCAGGCGGCCGCCGGCGCCGATGTGCCGTTGCTGGAAACGGGCGCCCCGGTGGCGCGCCGGCTGCGCCACCAGCTGCAGGAGCGCGGCCTGCTGCGCGCCGGCGGCCCGGGCGGACTGCGGCTGGAGACCAGCGGCTCGGCCGAGGCGCTGGGCGCGCTGGCCGTCCGCCTGCTCGGGCAGGCTGCCGACGCGCACGTCCTGGAGCCGCGCTGGCGCTGACTTTGCGTCGGGTCCGCCGCCCGGCGGCGCGGGCTGATTGCGCCTGGTTTGATCCCGCGCATGACGCCCCTGTCCGAATCGGCGAATAATTCGGATACAGTGGACTACAACGCCGCCCGCGGCGCACACAAGGAGACGCTCATGAAACGCATCCTGATTCCCGTGGACGGCTCGCAGCCCGCCGTCCATGCGGTCCAAGCCCTGCTCGACGCCCGCAGCTACGATCCCGTCGAACGCGTGGAGCTCCTGACGGTCCAGATCCCCCTGAAAGCCGGCAAGATCGGCCGCGGCCTGTCGCAGGCCGAGATCGACGCCTATCACGAGGAAGAAGGCCGCAACGCGCTGCAAGCCGCCAGCGAATTGCTGACCCGGGCCGGCGTGCCCTTCCAGACCCACATCGAAGTAGGCGCCGCCGCCGAGACCATCGTGCGCGTGGCCGACGAATCCGACGCGGATGAAATCTACATGGGCTCGCGCGGGCTGGGCTCGGTGTCGTCCTGGTTCCTGGGCTCGGTCGCGACCCGCGTCCTGCATCTGACGGAGTTGCCCGTCACCCTGGTCAAGTAACCGTCAAGGAGCATCCATGCTGAACATCCTGGTCCCTGTCGACGGCTCCGACAACGCCAACCGCGCCGTCCTGTACGCCCGCCAGCTCGCCCAAGGCGCTGGCGCCGCGCGCATCCATCTGCTCAACGTCCAGACGCCCGTGCAAGGCCGCGCCGGCCTGTCGCGCCTGATCACGCAGGACATGATCGACGAGTTCTACCTGCGCGAAGGCCAGGAAGCCGCGGACGAGGCGCGCAAGCTGCTGGATGTGACCGGCGCCGACTACACCAGCCACGTGGCATTTGGCCATACGGCCACGGAAATCGCCGGATACGCCCACGATCATGGCTGCGTCCGCATCGTCATGGGCACGCGCGGCAATGGCTCGCTGACGAACATCCTGATCGGCTCGGTCGCCAATCAGGTGCTGCAACTGGCCGAAGTGCCGGTCACGCTGGTCAAGTAAGTCCCGGACGCCGGCCTCAGGCGGCCGGCAGCCATAACGACACCCTCAAGCCGCCCAGCGGCGAGCGCTCGGCGCGCGCCTGGCCGCCATAGGTGCTGGCCAGGTCGCGCACGATATCCAGGCCCAGGCCCGATCCGGGACGCTGTTCATCCATGCGCACGCCGCGCAGGAAGATGCGTTCGCGCTCGTCGTCGGCAATGCCGGGGCCGTCATCGTCGATCTGGATGAGCAACTGACCCGGCCCGGCGGCGCTGGCGCTCACCTGCACGTGGCGCTCGGCCCATTTGCAGGCATTGTCCAGCAGGTTGCCGACCATCTCCTGCAGATCCTGTTCTTCGCCGCGGAACACCAGGCCGTCGGCGAACGCCGGCATTTCCAGTTGCAGTCCGCGCTGCGCATACAAGCGCTGCATGACCCGCAGCAGCCCCTCGATGGGCTTGCGCAGCGGCGTGCGGCTGTCTGCCGCGCCGGACGCGGCGGCGGCGCGGGCGCGCGCCAGGTGATAGTCGATCTGGCGGCGCGCCATGCCGACCTGCTCCTGCACCAGCGCCGCCAGCGGCCCTTCCTCGCGCGCCGCGGCATTGCCCAGGATCGTCAGCGGCGTTTTCACCGCGTGCGCCAGATTGCCGGCCTGCGTGCGCGCGCGCTGCACCATGTCGGCATTGACGGCCAGGACGCGGTTGAAGTCGTCGACCAGCGGCTGGATTTCGCTGGGAAAACGGCCTTCGATGCGCACGCTGGCGCCCCCTTGCTGCCCGGCGAGCTGCCGCCTGAGCTTGGCCAGCGGCCGCAACCCGACCAGGACCTGGACCACGGCCGCCAGCGTCAAGCCTGCCGCCAGCGCACCCAGCGAAATCAACAGCATATGGTTGAAACGTTCGATCGGCTCGGCCAACACCTGGCTGTCGGCCGCCACGATCAGGCGCAGCGGCGCTGCCTCGGTCTCGGCCGGTTCCAACGTGCGCGTCAGGGCCGTCAGGCTATGCTTTTCCGGCCCCGCGATTTCATACGCCCCGTCGGCGCTGTCCGCGGCGGGCAGCGCCAGCACCTGGTCCCAGAGCGACCGCGAGCGCGCCGCGCCCACGGCCACCGCGCGGCCCTGTTCGTCGAGCCGGTCGATCTGCCAGTACAGGCCGGACAGCGGCTGTTCCAGCCGCGGGTCGCTCAAGGGCGGCGACACCACCAGGCGGCCATCCGGGCTGGTGTTTACCGCGGCTGTCAGCTGGTTCAGGTGCAGGGTCAGTTCGGCGCGCAATTGTTCGGTGATGTGCTGGCGGAACAGGCTGCCCAGGCCCCATCCGGCCAGCACCACCGTGACCAGGATCCAGGCCAGCGTGCCGGCAAGCAAGCGCCAGCGCAGCGAGCCCGGCGCGCGCTGCGGCATCATGCGCCGCCGGCCAGGCGGTAGCCCAGGCCGCGCACGGTTTCGATGGTGTCGGGCGGCAGTTTCTTGCGCAGCCGCGCGATGAACACATCGATGGTGTTGGAATCGCGGTCGTGGTCCTGGGCGTAGACATGCTCGGTCAGCTCGCTGCGCGAAATCACTTCGCCCGCGCGCTGCATCAGCACGGCCAGCACTTTGAATTCATGGCTGGTAAGGGACAGCGCCTGCCCGTCCACCGTGACCTTGGCCAGGCGCGTGTCCAGCATCAGCGGGCCGCAGCGCCATTGCGCGCTGGCGTGGCTGCTGGAGCGGCGCAAGAGCGCCCGCACCCGCGCCAGCAGCTCTTCCATGTGGAAGGGCTTGGTCAGGTAATCGTCCGCGCCGGCATCGATGCCGGCAACCTTCTCGTGCCAGTTATCGCGCGCCGTGAGGATCAGCACCGGCATGCCCTGGCCGCCGGCTCGCCACTGCTTGAGCACCGTCAGGCCGTCCATCACCGGCAGGCCCAGGTCCAGCACCACCACGTCGTAGGCCTCGACCGCGCCCATGTACTGGGCCGTTCCGCCGTCCGCGGCGGTGTCGACGGTATAGCCGGCCTGGCGCAAGGCGTCGGCCAGTTGCGTCGCCAGCGTCGGTTCGTCTTCCACCACGAGTATGCGCATCAGTGCTTGTCCCGGAATTGGATGTCGCGCCCCTTCACGCCCAGCACCTTGCCGTCGCGCGCGTCGATCTTCAGCTTGACCAGCCGGCCGCCGCTCTGCAGCAGCCGGATCTCGTAGATGAACTCGCCGTCGTCCTCTTCGAATTCGACCTTGACCACCTGCCCCGGATAATCGCGCTCGACGATGTCCAGCACCGAGCGCAGGGGCAGCACCTTGCCGGCCTGCAAGGCCTGGCGCGCCTGTTCATGGTCGCTTTCATCGGCCAGCCCCACGTTGGGGCCCGCGGCCAGCGCCAGCATCAGCGCGCCGCAGGACAGCCAGATTCGGGTACGCGTTGCTCGGGTCATGTTTCCTTTCGCAATTCGGAGTTCGCCATGAGCGGCGATTGTCCGCCCATTTATAGCGCCTGGAAAATGAACGGCACGTGAACGGCAGCTTCAGAATTGGTTCATCCGCACACCCGAATAATGCGGTCATGGTCGCCATTCCGGCAACCCGCAACAACCTAGGAGCCATTCCATGACCGCAATCCGCAACACTCTGGCCGCCCTGGCGCTTGGCGCCGCAACCCTGACCGGCGCCGCCGCCGTGCACGCCCAGACGCCCGCCCCGGCGCCGGTCCAGCCCGCCGCCACGGCGCCCGCCAACGCGACGCTGACCGTGCGCCAGATCTACGACACGCTGACCGCCGCCGGCTATCGCAACATCACGGAGATCGAGCTCGAGCACGGCCGCTACGACGTCAAGGCCGACAACGCCCAAGGCCAGCGCGTGAAGCTGCGGGTCGATGCCCAGAGCGGTGCCGTCCTGCGCAGCCGCATCAAGGACTGAAGCGCCGGCGCCCGCGCGCCTTCCCACGCTCCGCCCGCATCCGGCGGGCCGAGCGCCCCAACACGGATGCCATCATGAAACCGATAGGAACCGGCGCCGCCGTAGGCGGCTTCTTGCTAGTCCTCACCCTGGCCTGGGGCCTGGACGCGTTCATCCTGCAGCCGCCGGCCGCCGGCGCCTGGTACTGGGTGGCGCGCCAGCAAGGCCTCTACCTCACCGGCGTCTGGTCCATCGGCCTGATGGCCTTGATCATGCTGCTGGCGCTGCGGCCCGCGTGGCTGGAGCGTCCGCTGGGCGGCATGGACAAGATCTACCGGCTGCATAAATGGGCCGGCATCCTCGCCGTGTCAGCAGGCGCCGCGCATTGGTTGCTGAAGCTGGCCAGCGGCCCGTTGAAAAGCCTGGCGGACGCGGGCAACCGCCCCGCCCGCGACGTCGTGCTGACGCTCTTTGAAAGCTCGCGCGGCCTGGCCAAGGACCTGGGCGAATGGTCGATCTACCTGCTGCTCGCGATGCTCGCAATCACCTTGTGGCGGCGCTTTCCCTACCGCGGATGGCGTCTCCTGCACCGCGCAATGCCTGTGCTGTTCCTGGCGTTGGCGTTCCACACGGCGGCGCTGGCGCCCGCGCGCTACTGGAGCGGCCCCGTCGGCCTGCTGCTGATTCCGCTGCTGGTCGCCGGTTCCTACGCCGCGCTGGTGGCGCTGCTGGGACGCGTGGGCAGCGGCCGCCGCGCGCAAGGCAGGATCGTGTCGCTGACGCACCAGCCAGGCGGCATCCTGGAGGTCAGCTGCGAACTCGACGGCAATTGGCAGCCGCACCAGGCGGGACAGTTCGCCTTCGTCACGTTCGACCGCAAGGAAGGCGCCCATCCCTACACCATCGCCAGCGCCCCGCATCAGGGCGAACGCCGCGTCACGTTCCAGATCAAGGCGCTGGGCGATTACACCCGCAGCCTGGCGCGCACGCTGCGCATCGGCCAGCCGGTAACTGTCGAAGGCCCATACGGGCGCTTTCAATTGACCCCGGACGCGGCCTCGACGTCGCAGGTCTGGGTGGCGGGCGGTATCGGTGTCACGCCGTTTCTCGCATGGTTGGAGGCGCTGCAGGACCGGCAGGCCCCGACGCCGCGCGTGTGGCTGCACTACTGCGTGCGCGACGCTGCAACCGATCCCTTCGTGCCGTTGCTCAAGGAACGCTGCGCAGCGCTGGACGGTGTGACGCTCGCCATCCACAGCGGGCGCGACGGCGACACGCTGACGGCCGGTACGCTGGCGCAGGGCGAGGTGGCCGCGGGCCGCGTCGCCGACGTCTGGTTCTGCGGGCCCGCCGGCCTGGCCGACGCGCTCAGGCGCGGCCTGCGCAAGCTGGGCGCCCAGCCCGTGCGCTGGCATCAGGAAGCGTTCCAGATGCGCTGATCGCCCCAGGGTCCGCGGAGGTCCAAGCGTATGATGGACCTCACCGCCCCCGGAACATGCATCATGCCCACACCCCGCATCCTGCTGGCCGCCGTGATGGCCGCCGCCACGCTCAACGCCTGCGGCGAAATGGCCACGCTGCCGGTCGAAGCCGGCATGGGTCCGTCGCCCCAGCTGCCCGCCCCCAATCCCACCGCCATCCCCACCGTGAAGACCGCCAAGGCCGTCGGCTGGCCCGCGGGTGCGCATCCGGTGGCCGCCAGCGGCCTGGCGGTGACGCAGTTCGCCAGCGGCCTGGACCACCCACGCTGGCTGTACGTGCTGCCCAACGGCGACGTGCTGGTGGCCGAGACCAACGCGCCGCCCAAGCCCGAATCGGCTTCCGGCGGCTTCAAGGCCTGGGTCGCCGGCCTGGTGATGAAACGCGCCGGCGCCCGGACCCCGAGCGCAAACCGCATCACCCTGCTGCGCGATGCCGACCACGACGGCGTCGCCGAAACGCGCAGCGTCTTGCTCGACGGCCTGAACTCGCCCTTCGGCATGGCCTTGATCGGCAACCAGCTGTATGTCGCCAATGCCGACGCCGTGCTGCGCTTTCCCTACGAAAACGGCCAAGAACGCATCAGCGCCCCCGGCGTCAAGGTCACCGACCTGCCGGCGGGCCTGAATCATCACTGGACCAAGAACCTGCTGGCCAGCCCCGACGGCCGCAAACTGTATGTGTCCGTGGGATCCAACAGCAATGTTGGCGAAAACGGCATGGACATCGAAGAGGGCCGCGCCGCCATCTGGGAAATCGACGTGGCCAGCGGCAACAAGCGCCTGTACGCCACCGGTCTGCGCAACCCCGTGGGCATGGCCTGGGCGCCCGACGGCAAGACGCTGTGGACGGCCGTCAACGAGCGCGACGAACTGGGCAGCGACCTGGTGCCCGACTACATGACCTCGGTGCGGGACGGCGGCTTCTACGGCTGGCCCTACAGCTATTTCGGCCAACACGTCGACACCCGGGTCCAGCCGCCGCGCCCCGACCTGGTGGCGCGCGCCATCGTGCCCGACTACGCGCTGGGTCCGCACACCGCCTCGCTGGGGCTGGCCTGGTCGGGCGGGTCGCGCCTGCCCGCGCCCTACACGGACGGCATGTTCGTGGGCCAGCACGGCTCATGGAACCGCGATCCGCGCAGCGGCTACAAGGTCATCTTCGTGCCCTTTCGCGACGGCAAGCCCGACGGGCCGGCGCGCGACGTGCTGACGGGCTTTCTGAACGAAAGCGGCGAAGCCCAGGGCCGGCCGGTAGGGGTGGCGATAGACCGCCAGGGTGGCCTGCTGACCGCCGACGACGTCGGCAATGTGGTGTGGCGGGTCGCTCCCGCTTCTACAATGGCCGCTCCCAAATAATTCAAGACCAGGAGTGAGCATGAGCACGGAAAAAGTGGCGATCGTCACCGCCGGCGGCAGCGGCATGGGCGCGGCGGCGGCGCGCAAACTGGCGGCCGACGGCTGGCGCGTGGCCATCCTGTCCTCCTCCGGCAAGGGCGCAGCCCTGGCGCAGGAACTGGGCGGCCTGGGCGTCACGGGGTCCAACCGCTCGCCCGAGGACCTGGCGCGGCTGGTGGACGCCACCCAGCAGAAATGGGGCAGGATCGATGCCGTGGTCAACAGCGCCGGCCACGGCCCCAAGGGCCCGCTGCTGGAGATCAGCGACGAGGACTGGCACCTGGGCATGGAGTTCTATCTGCTGAACGTGGTGCGCATCACGCGCCTGGTCGCGCCGGTGATGAAACAGCAGAAGTCCGGCGCCATCGTCAATATTTCGACCTACGCCACCTTCGAACCCGAAGCGCTGTTCCCGACGTCGGGCGTGTTCCGCGCCGGGCTGGCCGCCTTCACCAAGGTGTTCGCCGACGAGTACGCCGCACACAATGTGCGGATGAACAACGTGCTGCCCGGCTTCATCGACAGCCTGCCGGAAAAGGAAGACCGCCGCGCGCGTATTCCGATGGGCCGCTACGGCACCGCCGAAGAAGTCGCCGACCTGATCGCGTTCCTCGCTTCCGACGCTTCTTCCTACATCACCGGCCAGAACATCCGCATCGACGGCGGCATCACGCGTTCGGTCTGAAGCTCATGCTTTAGGACTAGTCTCTCGTCCGAATGACGGTATTGAAGCCCGCCCGGGGCTTCAGTACCGTAGGTTTTCGCATTCGACGAGGTGCCGCGCATGTCCGCTACGCCGTCAGCGGCTGCGCCGCAGTCCGCCGATACTTCCCCTGCAAAACCGACCCCGGGCCAGGCTTCCCGCTTCCTGGCGCAGGCCACGTTCGGCCCCACGCCCGCCGACATCGACGCCGTGGTGCGCGACGGCTACGCGGCCTGGCTGGACGCGCAGCTGGCCATGCCGCCGTCGCAGACCCATTTCGACTGGCTGCTGCAGCAGCGCAAGAACACCGAGGAATTCAAGGGCAACGGCATCAACGCGCCGCTGGAATCCACGCTGTGGCGCAAGTTCATCTCCGCCCCGGATCAGGTCCGCACGCGGGTGGCGTTCGCGCTGTCGGAGATCTTCGTGGTGGGCGTATCGTCCATCACCGCGTCCTGGCCGCTGTTCGGCGCCGCGGGTTTCATGGACCTGCTGGCGGAACATGCCCTGGGCAATTACCGGCAGCTACTGACGGCCGTCACCCAAAACCTGTCGATGGGCTGCATGCTGACCTATCGCGGCAACCGCAAGGAAGATCCCAAGACCGGCCGTCATCCGGACGAGAACTACGCCCGCGAGGTCATGCAGTTGTTCAGCATCGGCCTGTTGGAGCTGGAGGCGGACGGGTCCGTCCGGATGGTCAACGGCGCACCCGTCGAGACCTACACCAACGCCGACGTGCAGGGACTGGCCAAGGTGTTCACCGGCTGGGACATCAACGGCCCGGAAACCGACGTCGAATTCCACCGGCGCCCCATGGCCCTGAACAACGCGCTGCACTCGCTGGCTGAAAAGCGCTTTCTGGGCGCGGTGGTGCCGGCGGGGACCGACGGCCACCTGTCGCTCAAGCGCGCCATGGAGGTGATCTGCGCCCATCCCAACGTGGGGCCCTTCATCGGCACGCAGTTGATCCAGCGGCTGGTCACCAGCAATCCCAGCCGCGCCTATGTCGCGCGCGTGTCGGCCGCCTTCGACGACGACGGCAGCGGCACGCGCGGCAACCTGAAAGCCGTGGTGCGCGCCGTCCTGCTGGACCCCGAGGCGCGCAATCCGGACCTGGCCGCGCCCGGCTGGGGCAAGGTGCGCGAGCCCATCGTGCGCTTCGCGGCCTGGGCGCGCGCCTTCGGCGCCACCTCCAACAGCGGCGCCTGGGCCATGCCGGACACCACCGACAACACGATCCGGCTGGCCCAGAGCCCGATGCGGTCGGCCAGCGTCTTCAATTTCTTCCGCCCGCGCTACGTGCCGCCGGTGACCGAGCTGGCGCGCCGGCATCTGGTCGCGCCGGAACTGCAGATCACCGACGAAACCAGCATTGCCGGCTACCTGAATTTCCTGGCCATCTATGTGGACCGGGGCTGGGAGGATCTGCAGACGCCCTACGCCGCCGAGATCGCGCTGGCGCAGGATCCGGCCGCCCTGGTGGCGCGGGTGGCGCTGCTGCTGGCGGGCGATGCCTATTCCGCCGAGACCGCCGGCAGCATCGCGCGCGCCGTGGCCACGATACCCGCGGGCCGGCCGCGCGACCGCGTGCGCGCCGCCATCATGCTGGTGGCCGCCAGCCCCGAATACCTGGTGCAGAAATGAAGAATTCCCGCCACGACGCGCAAACCAGCCGCCGCGAATTCCTGCTGCGCGCCTGCGCGCTGGGCGCCACGGGCGCCGCCGCACCGCTGGCGCTGAACCTGGCGGCCCTGGGCGCGGCCGCGGCGCAATCGGCGCCGGCCTCCTCGTACAAGGCGCTGGTCTGCGTGTTCCTGTACGGCGGCAACGACCCCTACAACTCGCTGGTGCCCTATGACACGGCCGCCTACAAGGCCTACGCCCAGGCGCGCACCGACATCGCCTTGCCGCGCAACACCCTGCAGGCCACGGCGCTGCGCGGCAAGGAGCCCGCGCCCGGCGGCGCCCAGTTCGCGCTGGCGCCATCGCTGGCGCCGCTCAAGCCCTTGTATGAAAGCGGCGACATGGCGGTGCTGCTGAACATAGGCCCGCTGGTTGTACCCACATCCAAGCAGGAATACATAGGCGCGCGTGTCCCCCTGCCGCCCAAGCTGTTCTCGCACAACGACCAGCAGTCGTACTGGCAGGCGCTGGCGCCGGAAGGCGCGGCGTCGGGCTGGGCCGGAAGGCTGACCGATCTGTTCGCCGACGCCAACGCGCAGCGCACCTTCACGGGCATCACCGCGGGCGGCAGCAGCGTGCTGCTGGCCGGACGCAAGATCGCCGGATACCGCGTAGGCATCCACGGCTCCACGCAGATAGACCTGCTGGGCCGCGACATGTATGGATCCAGCGCCTGCACGGCCTTGCTGCGCCAGCTGATCACGCAGCCGCGCGAACACCTGATGGAGCGCGAGATGTCGCGCATCGCCGCCCAGTCGATCGACGCCGACGGCCGCCTGCGCGCAGCGCTCGCGGACGTGGCCGTGCCGGGCGACTTCTCGTCGCCCCTGGCGCAACAGCTGAAGATCGTCGCCCGCATCATCGCGGCCAGGCAGGCGCTGGGCGCGCGCCGCCAGGTTTTCTTCGTCTCGCAAAATGGCTACGACAACCACTCCGGCCTGAACGACACCCACCCGGCGTTGCTGAAGGAACTGGGCCAGGCACTGGCCGCGTTCCAGCAGGCCTTGTCCGCGATAGGAGTGGCGGACCAGGTGACCACCTTCACCGCCTCCGAGTTCGGCCGCACCCTGGGTTCCAACGGCAACGGCTCCGACCATGGCTGGGGCTCGCACCACTTCGTGCTGGGCGGGGCGGTCAAGGGCGGACGCTACTACGGCAACCACCCCGAAATCGCCCTGGACGGCCCCGGCTTCGTCGACAACGGCCGCCTCTTGCCGACCCTGGCCGTGGATCAGCTCGGCGCGTCACTGGGCGGCTGGTTCGGCGCCAGCCGCGAGGACCTGGGGCTGGTGTTCCCGAACCTGCGGCGCTTTGATGCGCATGCGCTGGATTTGCTGCAGCGCGCGTAAAGCCGCGCCGGCGGCGACGAATTCACAGCTGTCGCGCCTGTTCGCGCAGCAGATACTTCTGGATCTTGCCCGTGGCGGTCTTGGGCAACGGGCCGAACACGAAAGTGCGCGGCACCTTGAAGCCGGCCAGGCGGCCCCGGCAGAAACTGGCCAGCTCCTCCGCCGTCGCGGCGCCGCCCTCCTTCAGCGTGACGAAGGCGCAAGGCGTCTCGCCCCACTTGGCATCCGGCCGCGCCACCACGGCGGCTTCCAGTACGGCGGGATGCGCGTACAACGCATCCTCGACCTCGACGGTCGATATGTTCTCGCCGCCTGATATCACGATGTCCTTGGCGCGGTCCTTGATCTGCATGTAGCCGTCGGGGTGCACCACGCCCAGATCGCCGGTGTGAAACCAGCCGCCCTCGAAGGCCTCGGCCGTGGCCTGCGGATTCTTCAGATAGCCCTTCATGAGCGTATTGCCGCGCATCATGATCTCGCCCACGGTAACGCCGTCCGGCGGCACCGGTTCCATCGTGGCGGGATCCAGCACGCGGACCTGTTCCATCGTGTGCTTGCGCACGCCGATGCGGGCCTTGAGCGCCGCCTGTTCATCCAGCGGCAGGTCGCTCCAGGCTTCATGCCAGGCGCAACTGATCGACGGACCGTAGCTCTCCGTGAGGCCGTACAGGTGCGTGACGTCTATGCCCAGTTCGTCCATCGCCGCGATGACGGCGGCCGGAGGCGGAGAGCCGCCGGTGAGCACCTGCACCGGCCGGATCGCGCGCCGCTTGATTTCGGGCGGGCTGTTGATGAGCATGCCCAGCACCACCGGCGCCGCGCAGAAATAATCGACCCCATGCGCCTGGATGGCGTCGAAGATGGCGCCGGCCTCGACCCGCCGCAGGCAGACATTGGTTCCCGCCAGCAGCGCGATGGTCCAGGGAAAGCTCCAGCCGTTGCAGTGGAACATCGGCAGGGTCCAGAGGTACACGGCATGCTGGCGCATATCGCAGGCCAAGGCGTTGCCCATCGCATTCAGATAGGCGCCGCGATGGTGGTACAGCACGCCCTTGGGGCTGCCAGTGGTGCCGGAGGTGTAGTTCAGGCACAGCGATTGCCATTCGTCCTCCGGCCACGCAAATTCGGCCGCCGCGTCGCCCATCTCCAGCAGCGCTTCGTAGTTCATTTCGCCGATCGGCTCGCCCGGCCCGCCGTATTCGGGATCGTCGATATCCACCACGCGGATCCGCCTGCGGGTCTTGGCCAGCGCCTGCGCCATGACGGGCGCGTACTCGCGGTCCGTCAGCAGCACCGCCGCCGCGCCATGCTCCAGGATGAAGGACAGCGTCTCCGCGTCCAGCCGGGTGTTCAGGGCGTTGAGCACCGCGCCCGCCATGGCGACGCCGAAATGGGCCTCGTACAGCGCCGGGATGTTGGGCGCCATCACGGCCACCGTATCGCCGGGCCGCACGCCCAGGCGCGCCAGCCCGCTGGCCAGGCGGCGGCAGCGCGCATAGGTTTCGCGCCAGCTCTGGCGCAGCGCGCCGTGGACGATGGCGGTGCGTTCCGGATAGACCTTCGCCGCGCGCTCGATGAAGGTCAGCGGCGAAAGCGCCAGATGGTTGGCGCTGTTGCGTTCGATATCCTGCGCATGATGGTCGTGGGTGTCGGCGGGCATCGGAGTCTCACAGAAGCGAAACGCTCACCGCGCCCTTCAGGCGTCGGCTAGCGGGGTCAGGCCGCGCAGCGTCGCGCGCAGCAGGGAATCGCTCAGGTCCGCGTCCGCCTGCATCAAGCGCTGCAGCAGGCGGTCGGGACTGTCGCCGGAAGTTTCCAGATGCCAGCCATACAGGTGCAGCCCGTTCAGCACATAGGCATCGTCCAGGCCCTCCAGCACGGCATGCCGGCGCGGCGCGCGCGCGGACGGCGGCAAGGCGTTGTCGGCGCAGTCCGCGACCAGGATGGACGTGGGCCGGGAAAAGTAATCCGCCACCCGCACGCGGGCTTCTTCCAGCCGGCGCAGCGCCGCGGCGTCCAGCGGCTCGTCCGCCAGGCGCACTTTGAGCAGCAGGTTGCGCTGGTCGAGTTCGACGATGTGCAGGTCTTTCTCTACCCAGTCCGCATGCACTGGCGCGCTCTTGCGGCGGAAGACTTCCGCTGCCGCCAGCCCCGCTCCCAGGCCTTCGCCGGCAAGCAGCTGCTTGAAGAAGTCCCGTTCGGCCATGGCGCGGTCCAGTTCCTGCAATTCCAGGTCGAGCGCATGGCGCTCGCGCAGGCATTGCGCGCGGCGGGCGTGCAATTGCTCGTCTGCCGGGCCGCGCTGCAGGTCCAGCCACCCCGCCAGACGCACGCCGCTGCGCTGGCCCAGGCGTTCGATGCAGCGGCGCAACTCCTGCAGGAACAGCGCCGAGCCGGCCTCGTCCTGCGCCAGATCCGGGGCCAGCGCCGGGAGCAGCAGCAGGCGGCCAGGCGGTTCGCTGGCATAGCTCGCCAGCGTCATGCCCTGGCCATCCTCGAGGATGCTTGCGCCCGGCGCCTCGGCCAGTGTCGCGCAGGGCTGGAAACAGCGCGCGGCTTCGGTGAAGAGCGTGCGGAAAGGCTCGCCCGCCTGCCGCGGCAGCGCATCGCCATCTATCGGCTGGCTGCGCACCGTCCGCGGCCAGAGCGGATCGGACCAGTCGTAGGAAAGGATGTCCTGCAAGGTGTGCACGCCCACCGTGCGCGGCGCGGGCACCAGCACCGCCAGCGTGCCGCCCGCGGCCAGCAGGCGCTTGAATTGCTCGCGCCAGTGGCGGCTGGTGGCCAGCAGCCATTCCGACGCGCCCACGCCCAGCACCGGCGGATCGGCGCGTTCGCAGGCCGCCTCCAGCACGGGGTACAGGCCGGCGGGATTCCATATGAGCACGTCCGCCCGGTCCAGCGAGGCGGGCTGATCAAAGGACAGAACGGCATCCAGGCTATGCGGCGCAAGCGCCAGCGCAAGGTCGAGCGTAGAAATATTCATATCGCTAATCCGTACTTGACTTTCGAAATCAATATATCATAAAGTCTAGTTAACTAGACAAATATACAAATCCTATATACATATTCCGGAAACCAGCTGTCATGTCCACTCTTACGAACGTCCGCAGCGAGTCCCCCGTCTCCAGCAGCCCCGTGGCGCTGGACCGCGACTCCCCTCTGCCGCTCTATGTGCAGATCAAGCGGCGCGTGCTGATGATGATCCTGAACTGGCAGCAGGAAAGCGACCGCTTCCACACCGATCACGAACTGAGCGAACAATTCAACGTCAGCCGCATGACGGTGCGCCAGGCGATCCAGGAACTGGTGGACGAAGGCTATCTGCGGCGGGTGCGCGGCTCCGGCACCTTTGTCTGCGCCCCCAAGATCGACGAGCAGTTCAGCCCGGCCATGGATTTCATCGACCAATGGTCCGCCCATGGCCGCCCCCTCAGCCTGCGGGTGCTGCATTGCGCGCAGGAACCTGCCTCGGCCGCCGTGGCGCGCGAACTGGACGTGGCGCCCGGCACGCCGGTCTGGAGCATCCTGCGCCTGCGCACGGTCCAGCAGGTGCCGATCTCGATCGACTACCGCTATGTGCGCACCGACCGCATCCCGCACATCGACGCCCGCCAGGCCGAAGCCGGCTCCCTGCTGGAGCTGATCGGCCGTCAGGTCGAGCTGGCCTACGGCAACCTCAAGATCGAGGGCGGCGCGGTGCAGGCCGAACATGCCGATTACCTCAGTCTCTTGCCCGGCGATCCGGTCCTGACGCGGCACCTGGTGTATTTCGATAAACAGGACCGGCCGGTCATGTCCGGCCTGTCGCATTACCGCGCGGACCAGGTCCGGTACTCGGTGCGCGTGCCGCTGCTGAACGGCGCAGGCAAGACGGACCAGGTGTCGGACTCGCTCGAGTTCCGCAATCCACCCGGCGCGACGGAGAACTAGACCGCCGACGTTTTCGCTGTTCGTGGAAGTTGCTGCACCCCTCTAATCCCGCATCAGGCACAGGAGTAGCACCATGACTTGCATTAAGACGTTTCTGGAGTTCTCGCGCCGCGCGGCCATTGCGCTGCCGGCCGCCGCGCTGATGCTGGGCATGCACGCCGCCAGCGCGCAGGATACGGTGCGGATAGGATCCATCCTGTCCGTGACCGGTCCCGCCGCCTTTTTGGGCGAAGACATGAAGGCCGGCATGGAAATGGCCATCGACGATATCAACGCCGCCGGCGGCATCGGCGGCAAGAAGGTCGAATGGGTGTTCTACGACGCCGAAAGCCAGACCGCCAAGGCCATCAACGCCACCAAGCGGCTGCTGTCCCAGGACAAGGTGGACATCATCGTCGGCGGCGGCAACATGAGCGGCATCGCCATGGCCATGGTGCCGATGGTGGACAAGGCCGCCACGCCCTTCATCTCCACCGAAGGCTCGATGCAGATCGTGATGCCGGTGGCGGAACGCAAGTATGTGTTCAAGAGCACCGTGGACGACGACCAGGTCATCGACCGGGTGCTGGACTACTTCGACAAAAAGGGCATCAAGCGCGCCGCCCTGCTGGCCGACAACAGCGGCTTCGGCCAGAGCGCCGTCGAACAGATGAAGCGGCTTGCCGCCAAGCGCGGCATCGACATCACGTATGAATCCTTCAACCCCGCCGACACCGACCTGACCCCGCAGCTCACGCGCATCAAGAATGCATCGGTGCAGGCCATCATCTGCTGGACCGTCACCCCGGCTGGCGTGGTGTTCATCAAGCAGGCGCAGCAGCTGGGCCTGGACAAGCTCACGCTGGTGCACAGCTACGGCTTCGTCGACCAGCGCTACATGAAGCTGGCCGGCGACTCGGTCAAGGACCTGCTGCTGGTCAGCGTCAAGTTCCCGGTGGGCCAGGACCTGCCCGACGCCGATCCGATCAAGACGCGCATCATGGATCTCAGCAAGCGCTTCGAGGCCCGCTACAAGCGCAAGCCCAACCAGTTCGTGGCCCAGACCTACGACGCCATCATGCTGGCGCGCGCCGCCCTGGACAAGAGCGGCGGCGACAAGGAAAAGACCCGCGAACAGCTGACCGCCATCACCGGCTACCAGGGCGTGGGCGGGGTCTTCAATTTCTCGCCCCAGCGCCACTCGGGCCTGGATAAGGACGACATCGTCATGCTCGGCTACCGGGACGGGCAGTTCCGGCTGGCCGACTACAAGTAAAGCAGTTCCATCTCCGCAACCTCCACTCACGCGCGCCGCGGGCGCTGCAAACCAGGGAGTGCAGTCATGAACGTAGCAAGCGCCGAGCCGCGTACGATCCTCGACGATCCAGAGAGCATCTTTCCGCTGGATCTGGACACCCGGATCCCCAAGATCCGCGACCTCTACCACCTGGCAACGGTCAAGCAGTGGGACCCGCGCACCGACATCGACTGGCATCTGTTCGACGCTACGCAGTACACGCCCGAGCAACGCTACGCGGCCCGCCAGTACTGGAGCCGCCGCGCCTGGAGCGAATACGGCGCCATCTCGGAAAGCCCGGCCCTGCAGATCCGCTTTTGCCACGACAAGTGCGAACCCGACCTGCGGCTGTTCTTCACCATCCGCTCGCAAGAGGAAAGCCGCCACGCCGAAGCCTGCTACCGCATGGCCGAAGCGCTGGGCGGCTACATGGAGCAGCCTGCCCAAGCCGCATACCAAGGGTCCGTCGCCACTCATGGCGTGCGCAAGATGGCGCTGGACCCCGAAGTGTCGGTCGAGGCGATCCTTGCCGCGCTGGTCTGCGCCGCCGAGGAAATCGCGTTCGACGTCTTCCGCCACCTGGTCGAGATCACCCGCGACCCCGTCGCCAAGCAGATCTGCGCCCGCATCATGCGCGACGAGGTGCGGCACTGCGCGTTCGGCTGGCGCTTTCTCGACCACCGCATTCCGCAAATGTCCGCCGCCGAAATCAAGGTGGTGGAAAACGCGGTGATCAACATGATGGAAAAGGTCGAGCTCAACGGCTATCACAGCGCCTGGCTGGCGCCCGACAACCCGGCCTCCCGCGCCGAGATGGAAGTGGACCGGCTCACCTGGGAAGCCGGCCTCGGCTCCACGGTCGAAGAACTGGAAAAACCCCTGTTCGTTGAAACGGTGCAGCGCGTGCGCCGCCAGATGGAGCCCTGGGGCGTGCACCTGCCCCTGCTGCACCACCCGAAGATCGGCGAATTCTGAATCCGAGGACCCGTCATGAACGCAGCTACGACCAGAATTCCCGTTGAGCGCCGCTTCCCGCTGACGCTCAAGCAGTCCATTACCTCGATCCGCGAACTGTACGAAACCGGCAAGCAGCAGCGCTGGGCGCCGGAGACCGATATTCCCTGGGCCAGCCTGGACCTCGGCGCGCTCGATGCGCGGGTTCGCGACGCGGCCCGCCTGACCTGGAGCCGCCGCGCCTGGGTGGAATACGCGGGCCTGAGCGAAACGCCGGCACTCCTGGTGCGCCTGTGCCTGGAGAGCGGCCGCGAGTCCGACCCCAAGTACTTCCTCACCGTGCGCAACACCGAGGAAGCCTGGCAGATCGAGTGCTTCCACCGCTACGCCACGCTACTGGGCGGCTACCTGAACCGCCCGCCCAGTCCGCAGCAGGAAGCCATCTTCAACCAGTGCCGGCATCGCCAGGTGCTGGATGCCGCCTGCAATGCCGACGCCTTCTTCGCCACGCACGCCGCGGTGGAAGACGGCTTGGAACTGGAACTGTTCCGGGCCTACCTGGAGAACGCCCGGGAACCGGTTGCGCGCCGCATCCTGGAACAGTGCGTCCAGGCGAAGGAGCGCCATGCCACCTTCGGCTGGCTCTATGTGGCCGAACGCGCGGCAGCCTGGTCAGACGCTGACCGCGCCGCCGTGGCCCAGGCCGTGTCGGGCTATCTGAACGATATCGAACTGCGTGGCTATCACTGCCCCTGGCTGGCGGAACCCGACGGCCCCGAAAGCCAAGCCAACGCGCTGACGGCCGAGGCCGGCCTGGGCGCCGCGTCCGCCGACCGGGAGTACGAGGTCCTGTGGTCGTATCTGGAGACGGTGACGCGGCGCCTGGCCGAGTTCGGCGTCGAACTGCCGGGCATCGCGCTTTCCAAGCGCCGTCCCAACTGAGCCGGCGCCGGGGCCTTGCCATGGACATGTCCGCGCAAATCATCCAACTGCTGGTCGCCGGAATCACCACCGGCAGCATCTACGCCATCGTGGCGGTGGGATTCAACGTCATCTTCAAGAGCACCGACGCCATCAACTTCGCCCAGGGCGAATGGGTCATGATGGGCGGCATGGTGGCGGCGGCCTGTTACGCGGTCGCCGAGCTGCCGCTCTGGCTGTCCTGTCTGGCAGCCGTGGCCCTGGTGGCCTTGGCGGGCGGCCTGTCCGAACGCCTGGTGATCCATCCGCTGAAGAAACCCGCGCCCCTGCTGGTGACGCTGCTCAGCATCGGCCTGGCCATCTGTACCAAAAGCCTGGTGATGTTGGGGCTGGGCAAGACCCCCATGGGCTATCCCGCATTTTCCGGCGACGCTCCGGTGCCGCTGGCCGGCGCGCAGATTCCGCCGCAGAGTTTCTGGGTGATGGGGGTGGCGCTGCTCTTCATGCTGGGCACGCACTTCTTCTTCGAGCGCACGCTGCTGGGGAAGACCCTGCGCGCCACGGCCATCGACCGCGATGCAGCCGCCCTGGTCGGCATCAACGTGCGGCGCTCGGTGACGGTGGCCTTCGTGCTGGCGGCGTTGGCCGGCGGCATCGCGGGCGTGATTATCGCGCCGCTGACCTTCACGTCCTATGACCACGGCACCATGCTCGGCTTCAAGGGTTTCAGCGCGGCGATGCTGGGCGGCCTGGGCAGCCTGCAAGGCGCCTTGCTGGGCGGCGTGCTGCTGGGCGTGATCGAAGCGCTGGGCGGCGGCCTGATTTCCTCGCAGTACAAGGACGCGCTGTCTTTCATCGTGCTGCTTCTGGTGCTGTTCTACCGTCCCCAGGGCTTGCTGGGCAAAGCCGAAATCAACAAGGTCTGAAGGGGGTGACGATGAAATCCGAAATCCATCCGCCCGGGGACGGCGCGCGCCACGATCTGCGCATCCTGCTGGCGCTGTGGGGCCTGTTCCTGCTGTTTCCGCTGGTGGCGCCGAACAGCTATGCCGTGGGCCTGGCGGTGACGTTCAGCATCAACCTGATGCTGATCGCCAGCCTCAACCTGTTGATGGGCTACTGCGGACAAATCTCCATGTGCCAGGCCGGCTTCTTCGGCCTGGGCGCCTATGTCAGCGGCGCCTTGTCGGCCAAGTACGGCCTTCCCGCGCTCGCCTCCATCCCGGCCGCGCTGGCGATCGCAAGCACGGCGGCGCTGTTGATCGCCCTGCCCGTGCTGCGGCTGCGGGGGCACTACCTGGCAATGGCAACGCTGGGATTCAACGCTATCCTGTCCGTGCTGTTCGTCGAACTGGTGGACTTCACGGGCGGCCCCAACGGCCTGTCGGGGGTTGAGCCCATCACCATCGCGGGCTATGCCTTCGATACCGACCGGCGCTTCTTCTATCTGGCCTGGGCCGCGGGCCTCTTGCTGATGTGGGGCTTCCTCAACCTGACCCGCTCGCGCATCGGCCGCGCCATGATCAGCGTGGCCGGCAGCGAGGTCGGCGCGGCCAGCCTGGGCATCAACACCTATGCGCTCAAGGTGGCGGTATTCGTGCTCTGCGCCGCGGTCGCGGCCCTGGCGGGCACGTTTTATGTCCACTTCAACCAGTTCGCGTCGCCGGAAACCTTCAGTTTCTCCGCGTCGGTGCTGCTGCTGGTCATGGTCGCGGTCGGAGGCTGGGGCAAGTACTGGGGACCGCTGTTCGGCGCGCTGGTCTACACCGCGGTGCCGGAACTGCTGCGCGCCTTCCACGACGTGGAGCTGCTGCTGTTCGGGCTGGGCATGATCCTGGTCCTGATGTTCTTCCCGGGCGGGCTGGCGGGGCTGGCGCAGCGGCTGTGCCGGCGCTCCGCAAGCCTGCCGGCTTCCCCTGTTGCGGCAACGAAGGGAAAGGTGCGCCATGGCTGATCACGATTTCCTGTCGGTGCGGGACCTGGGCATCAATTTCGGCGGACTGGCCGCGCTTGCCGACCTGTCCTTCGACCTGAAACAAGGGCAGATCAAGGGCCTCATCGGCCCCAATGGCGCGGGCAAGAGCACCTTGTTCAACATCGTCGCGGGCCTGCTGCTGCCGGGGAGCGGCGACGTACGCTTTCGCGGCCGCTCGGTGCGGGGCCTGCCGCCGCACCAGCGCGTCAGGCTGGGCATCGCCCGCACTTTCCAGAACCTGCAGATCTTCAAGGACTTGACGGTGCTGGAGAACGTCATGGTGGGCTGCCATGCGCGCTTCGGCTCCGGCCTGTGGGCCTGCATGCTGCGCACGCCGCGCCAGCGCCGCGACGAACGGCAGATGCGCGACATCGCGATGCAGCGGCTGGAACAGCTGCATCTGGCCCGCCACGCCGATGTACTGGCCGCGGACCTGAGCTTCGGCCAGGCCAAGATCCTGGAAATCGCCCGCGCCCTGGCCGCCGATCCCACCTTGCTGCTGCTGGACGAACCTGTCGCGGGCGTGCCGCATGCCGAAGTGGCGCAGGTGGCCCAGGTCATACGCGAAGTGAACGCCAGCGGGGTGACCGTGCTGCTGGTCGAGCACAACATGAGCTTCGTCATGCAGCTGTGCGACGACATCCTGGTCCTGAACTACGGCCGCAAGATCGCCGAAGGCCAGGCCGACGCGGTGCGCGTCGATCCCCTGGTCCTGAAGGCCTATCTCGGGGAGGACATGCCCGATGCTTGAAATCACCAACCTGTGCGCCTCGTATGGCGCCGGCGACGTCTTGCGGGAAACCAGCCTGGAGATTCCCGCCGGACAGATAGGCTGCCTGCTCGGCGCCAACGGCGCCGGCAAGACCACCGTCATGCGCAGCCTGAGCGGCCTGCTGCGCCCCCTGCGCGGCAGTGTGCGCTTCGAAGGCGAAGCGATAGAGACGCTGTCGGCGGACCGCATCGTCGACCGCGGCATCGTCCTGGTGCCCGAAGGCCGGCGCGTGTTCGCGCCGCTGTCGGTCAGCGAAAACCTGGAAATGGGCGGCTACAAGCTGCTGAAGCAACGCCGTCAGTCGGAATTCCGCCGCAATCTGGACTTCGTCCTGGACCTGTTCCCGCGGCTGTCCGAACGCGCCCGCCAGGCTGCGGGAACGCTGTCCGGCGGCGAGCAGCAGATGGTCGCGATCGGCCGGGCCCTGATGAGCAGCCCGCGCCTGCTGATGCTGGACGAACCTTCCATGGGCCTGGCGCCCCTGGTCGTGAAGGACATCTTCCTGTCGTTGCGGCGGCTCAAGCAGGAAGGGCTGACGCTGTTCATCGCCGAACAGAACGCCAGGCTGACCTTGAGCGCCGCGGACTACGGCTACGTGCTGCAGGAAGGCCGGGTGGCGTATTCGGGCAGCGCCCAGGCGCTGCGCGACGATACACGGGTACAGGCTGCCTATCTGGGCGCCTGACAGGAGACAGGTGAAGCGATGACATGTTCTTCCCAGGAGCAGGCGATCGATCCGGAGCAGGAAGCGCAGTACAACCTGCGCGCCCGGCATCCCGAACGCGAGGAGATCTACTTTACCTATGCGCGCCGCAGCGCGGACACGCGCCGCCGGCGCGAGGCGCGCCTGGACCTGCGCTTCGGCGAACGGCCCTCGAGCGTGCTGGACCTGTTCGTTCCCGACGTGCCGGCGCCGCCGCTGCTGGTCTTCATCCACGGCGGCTATTGGCGCGCCCTGGACAAGCACGGCTTTTCATTCATCGCCGACGAGTACCTGGCGCGCGGCGTCGCGGTGGCGCTGCCCAACTACACCCTGGCGCCGCACGCGAGCGTCTCCGCGATCGTCGACGAAGCCTGTACCGCCGTCTCCTGGCTGACCGCGCAGGGCGAACGCCACGGCTACGACGCCAGCCGCATCGTGCTGTCCGGCCACTCCGCGGGCGGGCACATGGCCGCCCGCGCGCTGTGCCGCGACCTGGTTCCCGCCCTGGCGGGCAGGATACGCGGCTATGTGGGCCTGAGCGGCCTGTTCGATCTTGAGCCGCTGCTGCGCACTTCCATCAACCGCGATCTCCACATGAGCGCGGCCGAAGCCCGCAGCCTTGGGCTGTACCAGCGCGCCGCGCTGTACGAAGTGCCCATGGTGTTCGCGGCTGGCGCCCTGGAAACCGAGGGCTTTCGCGGGCAAAGCCGGGACTTCTCGCAGCATTGCGCCAGCCATGGCTACGCGGTCGAAAACCTGGTGGTGCCGCAGCGCAACCATTTCGATCTGCTGACCGATTTCGCGGGCGGAAGCTATCCGCTGTTCAACAAGACGCTCGATCTGCTGCTGCCCGGCGCGGGCCGGGCCTGATCTTTCACGAGGAGTCCTTATGGCAGGCCAACCACTCAATCCCGCGGGCGTCTGCGCCCCGCTGGGCCCCTATAGCCAGGGCGTGCTGACCGAAGGCGCCGGACGCTGGCTGCACATTGCCGGCCAGGTGGGAGTATCGTCCGAAGGCGCGCTCGCCCAGGGCTTCGAAGCCCAGGCCCATGCCGCCTGGCGCAACATCCAGGCCATGCTGGAGGCCGCGGGAATGCATGCGGGCGATCTCGTCAAGGTCGTGACCTACATCACGGACGAGAGCCAGCTGCCGCTGCTCGGCCCCGTCAGGCTGGCCTATCTGGGCGAGGCCCGCCCCGCCGCGACGCTGGTCGTGGTGCGCGCCCTGGCCCGGCCCGAGTGGCTGATCGAAGTGGAAGCGTCGGCGTACAAGCCTGCCTGACCCGCGCGGCGGCATCGCCCGAAGGAGAACAAGCATGTTCGAGGACCTACGCAACAAGCGGGCCCTGGTGACCGGCGCCTTCGGCGGCCTGGGCGCGGAGTTCGCGCGCACCCTGTCCGCGGCGGGCGCGCACGTGGCCCTGGCTGGACGCAGGCTGCAGGCCGGCGAGCAGCTGGCCGCGGAGCTGGCCGCCCCCGACCGGCGGGCATGCGCCATCGCGTTGGACGTGACCCAGCCCGACAGCATCGCGGGCCTGTTCGATGCCGCATCCGAGCGCCTGGGCGGCGCCATCGACATCCTGGTCAACAACGCCGGCGTCACGGCCACACGGCCGGCGCTGGAACACACCGAAGCCGATTGGATGGACGTGATCGACGTCAATCTCAACGGCACCTGGCGCGTGGCGCAGGCAGCCGGGCGCCACATGCAGGCGCACGGCGGCGGCAGCATCATCAACATCGCCTCCATCCTCGGGCTGCGGGTGGCCCAGCAGGTGCCCGCCTACGCCGCCTCCAAGGCCGCCCTGATCCAGCTGACGCAGGCCCTGGCGCTGGAATGGGCGCGCCACGGCATCCGCGTCAATGCGCTGGCGCCGGGCTACATCGAAACCGACCTGAACCGCGAATTCTTCGCCAGCGACGCGGGGCAGGCGCTGATCCGGCGCGTGCCGCAGCGCCGGCTCGGGCACGCGCGGGAGCTGTCGGCTCCCCTGCTGCTGCTGGCTTCCGACGCCTCTTCCTTCATGACCGGGTCGATCCTGGTGGTGGACGGCGGACATCTCATTTCCACGCTTTGACTCCGGGACGCAACATGGACTTCAGCCTCACGCCAGAAATCGAAAGCTATCGCCGGCGCATCAAGGACTTTGTCGAGACGCATATCCTGCCGGTGGAGGCGGACCCGTCCTCCTACGACGAACACGAGAACATCCGCGAGGAAGTCTTGCAGCCGCTGCGCCGCCGCGCGCGCGAAGCTGGGCTGTGGGCCCTGCAGATGCCGCGCGAACGCGGCGGCCAGGGTCTGTCGCGCGTCGGCATGGCGGCCTGCTATGAAGAAATGAACGTGTCGATCTTCGGGCCGGTGGTGTTCAATAGCGCAGCGCCCGACGACGGCAACATGATGGTGCTGGAAAAAGTCGCCACCGAGGCGCAGAAGGCGCGCTGGCTGCAGCCCATCGTGGACGGCAAGGTGCGCTCCTCGTTCGCCATGACCGAACCGCATCCGGGCAGCGGCTCCGACCCGTCCATGATGCGCACCACCGCCACCCTGCAGGACGGCAAGTGGCGGGTGCATGGCAAGAAGTGGTTCATCACCGGCGCGGGCGTGGCGCAACACTTCATCCTGATGGCCAAGACCTCGGACGATCCGCGCAAGGGCCTGACGGCCTTTCTCTTCGACGCGGACCAGCCCGGCTGGCGCATCGAACGGCGCATCCCCATCATGGGTCCGGAGGAACACGGCGGCCATTGCGAACTGGTGTTCGACGGGCTGGAGATCCCCGACGAGAACCGCCTGCTCGGCGTGGGCGACGGCCTGAAGGTCACGCAGATCCGGCTGGGGCCCGCGCGACTGACGCATTGCATGCGCTGGCTGGGGCTGGCCCGCCGCTCCCTCGCGATCGCGCGCGACTACGTCGCAACCCGCCAGAGCTTCGGCACCGCGCTGGCCGAACGCGAAGGCGTGCAATGGATGCTGGGCGAATGCGCCATGGCGATCGAGATCGGCCGCCTGCTGACGATGCGCGCCGCGGTCGCCTTGGACCAGGGCAGCTACGCGCGCAAGGAGGTCTCGATGGCGAAGATCGTCGTCTCCGAAACGCTGCACAAGGCGGTCGACACCGCCATCCAGCTGACCGGCGCGCGCGGCTATTCGCGCGATACGGCCCTGGCCTGGATCTACCGCTACGCGCGCCAGGCACGGCTGGTCGACGGCGCCTCGGAAGTGCACAAGATGGTGCTGGCGCGGTTCCTGATGGACGAAGGCGACGACTTCTGGCATTGGCAGGCGCAGGACCCGGCCGGGGCGCAATCGTGACGGGCGCGGCAGCGGACGTCCTCGACGGCCAGGACGCGCTGGCCGCCTACCTGGTGCGTGCGGGGTATGCGGGGCGGGCGGAGGAAGTGGCGTTGCGCCGCCTGGCCGGCGGCCAGTCGAATCCGACCTACGTCGTAACCACAGGCGGCGGCCAGTACGTGTTGCGCAAGCAGCCCGCAGGCAAGCTGCTGCCCTCGGCGCACGCCATCGACCGCGAGTTCCAGGTCATGCGGGCGCTGGCGCGCAGCGAGGTGCCCGTGCCGCGCATGCTGGACTATTGCGCCGACGGCAGCCTGCTCGGCACGCCGTTTTACCTGATGGACTACGTGCAGGGCCGCAGCTTCGTCGACCCGAGCCTGCCGGGGCTGGACCGGGCCGAACGCGGCGCCATCTACGCGGAAACCAGCCGCGTGCTCGCCTCCCTGCACGAGCTGGACTACGCGGCGCTGGGCCTCGAAAGCTATGGCCGTCCCGGTAACTATTACGCCCGCCAGATCTCGCGCTGGACGCGGCAATACCGCGAAAGCCGGCCGGCGGCCGACCTGCCCGCCATGGAATCGCTGATCGACTGGTTGCCCCGCAACATTCCCGCCAGCGACGAGACCCGCCTGGTGCATGGCGATTTCCGGCTGGACAACCTGATCTTCCATCCCACCGAGCCCCGCGCGCTGGCCCTGCTGGACTGGGAGCTTTCCACCCTGGGACACCCGCTGGCGGACCTGGCCTATTACTGCATGTGCTGGCGCGTATCGCCGCAGCTATGGCGCGGCGTGGCCGGATCCGATCTCGGCGCGCTGGGCATCCCCACCGAAAGCGAGGCCGTGGCCGCGTATTGCCAGGCGCGCGGGCTGGCGGGCGTGTCCGACTGGGGCTTCTACCTGGGCTACAGTTTCTTCCGCATGGCCGCCATCCTGCAGGGCGTTGCCGCGCGCGCCTCGGGCGGCAACGCCGCGGCCGACGACGCCCAGAGCATGGGCGCCAAGGTGGAACCGCTGGCCGAGCTGGGGTGGGAGTGCGCGCGCAACGGCGGCGCGGCCTGAAGGGCCGGTTCAAAGGGCTGGCTTGAAGGACCAGCTTGAAGGACCGGGTCGAGGGGCCTGGTCAACGCGGCGGGCGCCAGCGGGCTGGCGTCCGCCGCGCAACCGCTCTATAACCTGATAATCGCGTCGGCGCGGCAGCCGGACGCCCCTACCTCCTCCGCTTCCATGACCCAGACCTGCTCCCTGGCGTTGCAACCCGCCACCGAAGACGACCTGCCCTTCCTGCTTACCCTGCGCAAGACCACCATGCAGGAACACCTGCAGCGCGCGGGCGCGCCGCTGGATGACGACCACCACCTGGCCCGCATCCGTTACCGCTTCGAGGACGCCCGCATCGTCTGGCTGGACGGCCGGCCCGCCGGTCTGTTCAAGCACGGCCGCGACCCGGCCGGCTGGCGCATCGTGCAGATCCAGATCGACCCCGCCTTCCAGGGCCGCGGGCTGGGCCGCCGCCTGCTGGAAGGCGTGCTGGACGAAGCCGACGCCGAAGGCGTCCCCGTCACCCTGAGCGTGCTCAAGGGCAACCCTGCCCGGCGTCTCTACGAAGCGCTGGGCTTCATCCCCGTGGAGGAGACCGACCTGGAATATGAAATGCGTCACGAGCCCGGCGCGGTCCGGCCGGCCGGCTGACCCTTTGCAACTTCTTTCAGCCCGGCTGGAATAAAGCCGGGACCGGCAGCGTCTGTAGGGGGCAGTCTCCCAATTTCCCTATCTACGTACGAGGCACACCATGCGCAAACACATCGCCGCAGCCCTGGCCATCTCCGCCGCCGCCCTGTTTTCGGCCGGCGCCCAGGCCCAGGCCGTCAAGACCCAGGACGGCGTGCTGGTCAACAGCGCCGGCATGACGCTTTACACCTTCGACAAGGATGCCGGCGGCAAGAGCGCCTGCAATGACCAGTGCGCCAAGATCTGGCCGCCCGTCATGGCCAGCGCCGACGCCAAGCCCATGGGCGACCTGACCATCATCACCCGCGACGACGGCACCAAGCAGTGGGCCAGCAAGGGCAAGCCGCTGTACACGTTCTCCAAGGACGCCAAGGCGGGCGACAAGACGGGCGACAACTTCAAGGAAATCTGGCACGCCGCCAAGCCCTGATCCGGTGTCCGCCATCCAACGCAGCAATCCATGCGCGCCGAAGACGAAGCCCTGATCCTGGCCTGCATCCCCAGCCTGCGGCGTTACGCCCGCGGGCTGACGGGCGACCCCCATCGGGCCGACGACCTGGTCCAGGACACGCTGGAGCGCGCATGGAGCCGCTATTCGCGATGGCAGCGGCGCGGCGAGCTGCGCGCCTGGATGTTCGGCATCATGCATAACCATTTCATCGACGGCGTGCGCGCCAGCAGCCGGCGGCCCGAACAGACCGCCCCGGGCGAACTGCCCGACGCCCCGGTGCGCGCCACGCAGACCGACCACCTGGAGGTGCGCGACCTGGACCGCTGCCTGCAAGCCCTGCCCGCCGAACAGCGGGAAGTGCTGTTGCTGATATGCGTGGAAGACCTGTCCTATCAGGAAACCGCCCGGATACTGGACGTGCCGATGGGCACGGTCATGTCGCGCCTGTCGCGCGCGCGCGAGAAGCTGGGCGCGCAGATGCAGGCGCGCGACACCGTCAGCAGGCTCCATCGCGTGAAATGACATGAACGAGAAACGCCTCCATGCGGTGCCCGGCGCGGGCACCCCGATTACCGAAGCCGACCTGCATGCCTATGCGGACGGCCAGTTGCCGCCCACGCGCCATGCCGAGGTCGAGGCCTTCCTGGCCGCGCATCCGCAAGACCAGGCCCGCGTCGACGAATGGCGCGAGCAACGGCGCCTGCTGCACGCCATGCTGGACCCGGTGCTGGACGAACCTCTGCCGCTGCGCCTGCCCCTGGCGCGGCCCGCGAACCCCTGGCCCTGGCGCGCCCTGGCCGCCGGCGTGGCCATCGCCGCCGTCAGCGCCAGCGCCGCCTGGATCACCCGCGGCGCCATGGACGCCCGCCAACTGCAGGCGACGCTTGCGACTGCCGCGCCCGAGCGCATCGCGGGCGGCTATGCCCAGCGCGCCGCCATCGCCCACGCGGTCTACGCGCCCGATATGGGCCGGCCCGTGGAAGTCGGCGCCGACAACGAAAAAGGCCTGGTCACCTGGCTGACCAAGCGCATGGGCGCGACCATGCGCCCGCCGTCGCTGTCGCAGGCCGGCTATGAGCTGGTGGGCGGCCGCCTGCTGCCCGGCGGCGCGGGACCTGTCGCGCTCTTCATGTACGGCGCGGCCGACGGCCAGCGCCTGACGCTGTACGTCACCCGCGAAGCCGCGGGCGGGCAGACGGCATTCCAGTTCACCCAGGAAGGCCCGGTGCGGGTGTTCTACTGGGTCGAAGGACAGTTCGGCTACGCGCTGTCCGGCGCGGTCAGCCGCGACGAGCTGCTGCGCGTGTCGCAGGAGGTCTACCAGCAGTTGCAGGGCTAGTCCGGCGACGCCACGCCTTGCCCGCCAGCGTGCTCGCGCGCCTGGTGCAGCATGTGCAGCGTGATCTTGCGGACCTCGGCGCGGCTCATGCCGATGTGCGAACGCAGCATGCGCGCCGCCTCGTCGGCGCGGCGGGCCAGCACGGCCCGCAGGATGGCCGCGTGTTCGTCGTAGGTGGCGTCCACGCGGAAATCCTTGGTGAAGTCCAGCCGCCGCACGATGCGTATCTTCTCGGTCACGTCGCGATGGATCTGCGCCAGCTCCGGGTTCCCGGCCGCCGCCACCAGCGAACAATGAAAGGCCTCGTCCAGCTGCGCCACCAGCCGGCCGTCCAGGATCCGCTGCCGCGGCGGCGTCAGCCACACGTCTTTCAGCGCGCCCAGGATGCCGGCCTGGTCCATGTGCTCGCGCGCGCACAGCCGTTCCACGGCAGCCTCTTCCAGCACCACGCGCACGTCGTACAGCGCCTCGAAGCGTTCGAAGTCGAAGGGCCGCGCCTGCCAGCCGCTGCGCGGACGCGGCAGCACGTAACCTTCGCGCTCCAGCCGCGCCAGCCCCAACCGCACCGGCGTGCGGCTGACGCCCAGCCGCGCCGCCACCTCGGCCTCGGTGAAGCGCTCGCCCGGCAGCAGGCGGAAGTCGAACAAGTCGTCTTTCAGGCGCTGATAAACCTGATCGGCCAGCGAGCCGGCCAGGGCCGGCGCCTGGCGGATGGCCGGAGCGGCCTGTGCGGATTCCAGGCGCATGCTCAGGCCACGGGGCAGGTCGCGTCTTCGGCCAGCACGATGAGCGGATCGCCCGCGTTCACCGGTTTGCCGGGCATGCAGCGGATCGCAACCACCGTCCCCGAGGCCGGCGCGATGACGGACAGCTCCATCTTCATGGCCTCGACCACCACCAGCGTGTCCCCGGCCGATACGCTCTGGCCCACCTGCACCGGGATCTTCCAGATGTTGCCGCACATGTCGGCGCTGACCAGGCTTTCGCCTTCGCGCAACGCCGCCTCGGCTTCGGGTTCGGGCCCAGCGGCCGCTTGCTCCACCGCCGCGTCCTCGCTTTTCCACAAGGCCACCTCGGCGTCGAAGGCGCTCTTCTGGCGCGTCTGGAACGCGGCGATGCTGTCGGCCTCTTCATCCAGGAAACGCTGGTGCGCAGCGAAATCGAACACCTCTTCCTCGATGCGGACCGTGGCCCGGCCTTCGCGGAAGTCCTCGCGCAGCACATCGAGTTCGGCTTCCGTCACCGGATAGAAGCGCACCTGATCGAAAAAGCGCAGCAGCCAGGGCTTGCCGTCCTGGAACACCGGATTCTTCAGGAATTTGTTCCAGATGGGCAAGGTGCGTCCAACCAGCTGATAGCCGCCGGGCGAATCCATGCCGTAGATGCACATGTAGACCCCGCCTATGCCTACCGTGCCTTCCGCCGTGTAGGTGCGCGCCGGGTTGTACTTGGAGGTCAGCAGGCGGTGGCGCGGATCTATCGGCACCGCGCAGGGCGCGCCCAGATACACGTCGCCCAGCCCCATGATCAGATAGCTGGCGTCGAACACGATGTCGCGGACCTGCTTGCGGCTGGCCAGGCCGTTGATGCGCTGGATGAAGTCCACATTGTTCGGCAGCCACGGCGCGCTGGCGCGCACGGTTTCCTGGTAGCGCTGCACCGCGCCCAGCGTGGCCGAGTCCTCGAATGCCATGGGCAGATGGACCACGCGCGTAGGCACCTTGAGCGTGGCCACGTCGGCCAGGCCCGCCTCGATCCGCAACAGCCGTTCTATCAGCGCGCCCTGCAGGATGACGCGGCTGTCGTAGCGGATCTGCAGCGACCGCACGCCGGGGGACAGCTCCAGCACGCCGGCGATGGGATCGGCGTCGAGCGCACCCATCAGCAGATGGATGCGCATGCGCAGCGCCAGGTCCAGCACGTTGTCGCCGTATTCCAGCAGCAGGTAGCCGTCGCCCGCCTGGCGGTACGAGACCGCGGGCCGCGCGCCCTGCGCCGGCAGCGCCGCCACGATGGGTTCCGCCACAGCGGCTGGCGCCGCGGCTTGCGCGGGCTGCGCGGGCGCCGCCAGTTCGGCCACGCAACGGTCCTGCGCCGCCTCCAGCGCCACCGCCTGCTGATAATCGATGCGCACGAAGCGGATCCGGTCGCCCGGCTTGACCTGCCCGACCTTCCACAATTCCGCGCGGGCGATGGTGACGGGGCAGACGAAGCCGCCCAGGCTGGGACCGTCGCGCGTCAGGATGACGGGGCTGTCGCCGGTGAAGTTGATGCTGCCGATGGCGTATTCGCAATCGTGGATGTTGGACGGATGCAGGCCGGCCTCGCCGCCGTCCTCGCGCGCCCAGGTGGGCTTGGGGCCGATCAGGCGCACGCCCAGCCGGTTGGAGTTGTAGTGCACTTCCCAGTCCGCGGCGAAGAAGGCTTCGATGGCTTCGGGCCGGAAGAAGTCCGGCGCGCCATGCGGGCCGTAGAGCACGCCGATTTCCCAGGTGTTGCCGTAGGCTGGAACCAGCGCGGCGGGCGCCGCCTGCGGCTCGGACACGGGCGCGGCGGCGTCATCGGCAAGCTCGGGCCGGATCAACGGCAGCATGTCGCCCACGCGCAGCGTGCGGCCCGCATGGCCGCCGAACTGGCCCAGCGCGAAGGTGGAACGGCTGCCCAGGTAGACCGGCACGTCCAGGCCGTGGCGCACCGCCAGGTAGCTGCGGCAGCCCGACAGCGCGCGGCCGGTGGCCAGCACCTGGCCCGAACGCACCGCCACCGGCGTCCACATGGGCACGGGTTCTCCGTCCAGCGTGGCGGCGCAGGTCGCGCCCGTCAGCGCCACGACGGCATCGCCATGAAAGCGCAAGGTCGGGCCGACCAGCGTGGCCTCGATGCCCGCGGCGTCGGACGCGTTGCCGACGATGCGGTTGGCCATGCGGAAGGCATAGTCGTCCATCGGCCCCGAGGGCGGCACGCCGATGTCCCAGTAGCCCACCCGCCCCGGATAGTCCTGCACGCTGGTGTAGGTGCCGGCGGCCAGCACCTCGATCGCCGCGGGCCGGTAGGCGAAACTCTCCAGGAAGCGCGTAGACAGGTCGCCTGCGCGAAAACGCGCGTCATCCACGATCTGCCGCAGATAGTCCAGGTTGGTGGCAATGCCGTGCAGGCGCGTGCGGGCCAGCGCGTGCGCCAGCTTGTCCAGCGCGGCCTCGCGCGTACCCGCATGCACGATCAGCTTGGCCAGCATGGGGTCGTAGAACGCCGGCACCTCGGTGCCGGTCGCGACCCAGCCGTCCACCCTCACCCCTTCCGGAAAGAACACCTCGGTCAGCGCGCCCGGCGAAGGTTGGAACTGGCGCAACGGATCCTCGGCATACAGGCGCACCTCGATCGAAGCGCCTTGCGGCGCGCGCGACATCGCGGCGTAGTCCAGCGGTGCGCCCGCGGCCACGCGCAGCATGCACTCCACCAGATCCAGGCCGGTGACGGCTTCCGTCACGGGGTGCTCGACCTGCAGGCGGGTATTGACCTCCAGGAAATAAAAGCTGTCGCGCGCCGGGTCGTAAATGAATTCCACCGTGCCAGCCGAACGGTAGTTGACCGACTCGCCCAGCCGCACGGCGGCGGCGTGCAGCGCCTGGCGCGTGGCGGCGGGCAGCAGCGGCGCGGGCGTCTCTTCGATGACCTTCTGGTTGCGGCGCTGCACCGAGCAATCGCGCTCGCCCAAGGCCAGCACGCGGCCGGCGCCATCGCCGAAGATCTGCACCTCGACGTGGCGCGCGTTGTCGACGTAGCGCTCGATAAAGGCGCCGCCGTCGCTGAAGAAATGCTCGCCCATGCGCTGCACGCTATCGAAGGCCGCGGTCAGCTCGGCCTCGTTGTCGCAGCGCGAAAGTCCGATGCCGCCGCCGCCCGCCGTGCTCTTCAGCATCACCGGATAGCCGATGCGTTCGGCCTGCGAGAGCGCGGCGCCCAGGCTGTCCAGCAGGCCGGTGCCGGGCGTCATCGGCACGCCGGCCTCGGCCGCCAGTTCGCGCGAACGGTGCTTCAGGCCGAACTCGCGGATCTGCAGGGGCGTGGGGCCGACGAACGCGATGCCGGCGTCCTCGCAGGCCTGCGCGAACTCGGCGCTTTCGGACAGGAAGCCGTAGCCGGGATAGATGGCCTGCGCGCCATGCTTGCGGGCGGCCGCCAGCAACAAGTCCATGCGCAGGTAGCTGTCGGCGGCCTTTTCGCCGCCCAGCGCAACGGCCACGTCGGCCGCGCGCACGTGCGCGGCATTGCGGTCCGGGTCGGAGTAAACGGCCACGCTGCGGATGCCCAGCCGCTTGAGGGTGCGGATGGCGCGGACGGCGATCTCGCCGCGGTTGGCAATCAGAACGGTATCGAACACGGTGCGACTCCCTGGTGTCTTGCGGGGGTTATCGAAAGCGGAGATCAAGCCAGGCTGGCCAGATAGGCGCGCCAGCCGCCAAACTCCGTGATGTCGCGCGCGCCCTCCAGCCCGCGCGGCTCGCAAATGAAGCCCTTGACCTGGCGGCCATCCGCCAGCTCCAGCGTGCCGATGCCCAGCGGCGCGGGGATCTCGGCCACGAAGGCGCCGAAGGCGGCCAGCGGCACATCCCAGAGTTCGACCTCGATGGGCGCGCCGCTCGCGGACTTCACCAGGCCGGGCTTGGGCGGCGTGGTATTGGCCAGGGCATACAGGCGGTAGTCGTCCGAGGTGCGCGCCGCCTCGACGAACACGGCGCGGCGCGAGGTCAGTTGGTGGTTCAACGGCATGCCGCGCAAGTGCGCGCCCACCACCGACACCCGCACCGTGTCGCGCGCGGGCGGGGCCGCATGCCCGGCCGCGGGCAGCGGCGCGCCGGTGGCGCCCAGCGGCAGCGCCAGGCGCGCCTGCCACTGGCGCCCGAACTGCGCCAGCGCGTGGTCCTGCCAGGCCATGCCGATCAGCGTGATGCCTGCGGGCAGGCCGTCGCCGCGCATGCCCGCAGGCAGCGCCAGCGCCGACAGGTCGGCCAGGTTGGTGAAGTTGGTGTAGGTCCCCAGCCGCGAATTCAGCGTCACCGGATCGGCTTCGAGCTGGGCGATGGTGTAGATCGAAGGCGTAGTCGGCACGACCAGCGCATCAAAGCCCGCCAGCGCCTGATGGATGCTGCGCGTCAGCTCGGCGCGCCGGTACTCGGCCTTGAACGCGTCCAGCGCGCTGTAGTTGGCGGCCTGTTCGACGATGCCGCGCACCACCGGATGGATGGCGTCAGGGCTCTGCTTCCACAACGCTTCCACGGCGGCAAAGCGCTCGGCCACCCAAGGCCCTTGATACAGCAGCGCCGCCAGCTCGTTGAACGGCGTGAAGTCGATGGGTTCGACCGTTGCGCCGCCCGCCTTGAGGTCGCTCACGGCCTGGTCGAACGCCGCCGCTGCCTGCGCATCGCCAAAGAACTCCAGCTGCGCGGGAATCGCCAGCCTGGGTTGCGCCGGCCAGGGATGGCCGCTGCCCACAGGCTGGGCGCGCGAATAGGGATCGCGCGCATCCCAGCCTGCCGCAATGTCGGCCACCAGTTCGGCGTCGTCCACCGTCAACGCGAACACCGACACGCAGTCCTGCGTGCGGCAGGCCGGCACCACGCCTGCCGCGCTGAGCCTGCCCTTGGTGGGTTTGAGGCCGACGATGTTGTTGAAGCCTGCCGGCACGCGGCCCGAGCCCGCCGTGTCGGTGCCCAAGGAGAAAGCGGCCAGGCCGCGCGCCACCACGGATGCGGAGCCCGAACTGGAGCCGCCGCTGACGTAGTCCGGATTGAACGTATTGGGCACCGCGCCCAGCGGCGAACGCGTACCCACCAGTCCGGTGGCGAACTGGTCCAGGTTGGTCTTGCCCACCAGGATGGCGCCGGCCGCGCGCAGGCGGCGGACCACGGTCGCATCTTCCTCGGGCGTATACGCGAACTCAGGGCAGGCCGCCGTGGTGGGCCAGCCGGCGGCGTCGATGTTGTCCTTGATGGCGAACGGCACGCCATACAGCGGCAGCCGCGTCAGGTCGCCGTTGGCCGCTTCCAGCAGCCCATGCAGGGCATCGAGCTGCCGCGCCAGCATGGCGCCGTCCACGCGCTTGATCCAGGCCGTGTCCGGCGGGCTGCCGCGTTCGGCCCAGGCCGCCAACAAGGTCTCGGGCGTGGCGCCCTCGTTGCGATAGGCGGCCTGCCACTGCGCGATCGTCCAGGCGACGGGGCCTTTGTGCGTTGCTACGGCGTTCATGCTGGAATCCTTTCTTGTATACAAGTACGGATTCCCAAGCAATCGGCGTGCCATGTTGGCCGCCGCTGCGCGCACGCCCCTGTTCCCTGCGGCAACGCGCCGCTTGCGGCCTGAAGCCATCACGGCGGCGCGGCACGCGCGCACCGCCAGCGGGCGGCGCCCGCACCCATGTTGTGCATACGGCACCAGATCGGCCCCAGCCCGCTCCCGCGCTGTTATCGCCGGCGTCCGTCTTGTTTTCCCCCCTTCATATAGCGAACCGCGCGTAGGCGCGCAGCTGGCATGCCTTTTGCTTTTAGGTCTTCGTTGTCGTGTGTTTTCAGATCGTTCTCGCCGGCACGGCCGGCCCATTCCATTCAGGAGTCACCATGAAACGCAGACTAGCCCTTAAGCAACTGACCGCCGTGAGCCTGTTGGCCATGTCCGGATGGATGCCGCAGGTATACGCCGCCGAGGACACCATCAAGGTCGGCATCCTGCATTCGCTGTCGGGCACGATGGCGATCTCGGAAACGTCGCTCAAGGACGTGGCCCTGATGACCATCGACGAAATCAACGCCAATGGCGGCGTGATGGGCAAGAAGCTCGAAGCCGTGGTGGTGGACCCCGCGTCGAACTGGCCGCTGTTTGCCGAGAAGTCGCGCCAGCTGCTGTCCCAGGACAAGGTGGCGGTTGTCTTCGGCTGCTGGACCTCGGTGTCGCGCAAGTCCGTGCTGCCGGTGTTCAAGGAACTCAACGGCCTGCTCTTCTACCCCGTGCAATACGAGGGCGAGGAACTGGAGAAGAACGTGTTCTATACCGGCGCCGCGCCCAACCAGCAGGCCATACCCGCCGTCGAATACCTGATGAGCGAAGACGGCGGCGGCGCCAAGCGCTTCGTGCTGCTGGGCACCGACTATGTCTACCCGCGCACCACCAACAAGATCCTGCGCGCCTTCCTGCATTCCAAGGGCGTCAAGGACAGCGACATCGACGAGGTCTATACGCCCTTCGGCCATTCCGACTACCAGACCATCGTCGCCAACATCAAGAAGTTCGCCACCGGCGGCAAGACCGCCGTCATCTCCACCATCAACGGCGACTCCAACGTGCCCTTCTACAAGGAGCTGGGCAATGCCGGCCTGAAGGCCACCGACGTACCGGTGGTGGCATTCTCGGTGGGCGAAGAGGAACTGCGCGGCGTGGACGCCAAGCCGCTGGTGGGCCACCTGGCGGCGTGGAACTACTTCCAGTCGGTCAAGAACCCCGTCAACGACGCCTTCATCCAGAAATGGAAGGCCTATGCCAAGGCCAAGAACCTGCCCAACGCGAATACGGTGGTGACCAACGACCCGATGGAAGCCACCTACATCGGCATCCACATGTGGAAGCAGGCGGTGGAACAGGCCAAGACCACGGACGTGGACAAGGTGATCGCAGCCATGGGCGGCCAGAAATTCAACGCGCCCGACGGCTACACCATCGAAATGGACAAGACCAACCACCACCTGCACAAGCCGGTCTACATCGGCGAGATCAAGGCGGACGGCCAGTTCAGCGTGGTGTGGAAGAGCAAGGGTCCGATCCGCGCCCAGCCCTGGAGCCCGTACATCCCGGGCAACGAAGGCAAGCAAGGTCTCTAACGCACCGGGAACAAGCAGCCATGCGCATCGCGGCATTCGCACTCTACTTGCGTCGTTTCCTGCTGGCATGGCTGGTGTCCCTGCCGCTCGCGGCCGCCCCGGCGGCGGCAAGCGGCGTGGACCCAGCCCTGCTGGCGCCGCTGGCCGGCGACGACACGGACGCCAAGCTCCAGGCGATTGCCGCGCTGGGCCAGTTGCCCGAACCCGAAGCGGCAGCGGTGCTGCAGGCGCTGGGCGAGGACCGGCTCTATGCCGCCAATGACGGCCGCGTGCTGATCGGCAACGGCGGCACGCGCGCCATCGATGCGGCGACGGGCGCCGCCGCCGAGCTGCCCGCGGACGCGGGCGCCATCGGCATCAACAACCGCCTGCGCCGCGCCATCGAGGCCGCGCTGGCGGGTTCGCGCCTGTATTCCGAGCAGCCCGCCGAGCGCCTGGCTGCGGCGCGCCGCCTGCAGCAGACCGGCGACCCGGCGCGCCTGCCCATGCTGGAAAAGGCATTGGCATCGGAAAGGAACGAAGCCGTGCGCGACGCGTTGCTGATCGCGCAGGCCAACCTGGAGTTGAAAAGCAGCGATCCCGCCAAGCGCCGCCATGCGGTCGAGGTGCTGGGCGCCACCCGCAACGCCGCGTTTCGTCCCACCCTGGCCGCGCTGGCCGAGGCGCGCGACGGCGTTTACGCCGAACCCGATGCCGGCGTGCGTGAAGCTGCCGGCCGCGCGCTCAAGCAGATCGACCGCCACCTGGCCACCATCGAATGGGCCGGCAATCTGTTCTACGGCATCAGCCTGGGCAGCGTGCTGCTGCTGGCGGCGCTGGGCCTGGCCATCACCTTCGGCCTGATGGGCGTCATCAACATGGCGCATGGCGAACTGCTGATGATAGGCGCCTACGTGACCTACGTCGTGCAGACGGCGTTCCGCGCCTGGCTGCCGGGCTGGCTGGACTGGTATGTGCTGGCGGCGCTGCCGCTGGCCTTTGCCGTGACGGCGCTGGTCGGCATGGCGCTGGAGCGCACCGTCATACGCTGGCTCTATGGCCGGCCGCTGGAAACGCTGCTGGCCACCTGGGGCATCAGCCTGATCCTGATGCAGGGCGTGCGCACGCTGTTCGGCGCGCAGAACGTGGAGGTGGGCAATCCCGGCTGGATGTCCGGCGGTGTCACGGTGCTGGGCGGACTGGTGCTGAGCTACAACCGCCTCGTCATCATCGGCTTCGCCTTCTTCGTGGTGTTCCTGGTCTGGGCGCTGCTGAACCATACCCGCCTGGGCCTGTTCGTGCGCGCCATCACGCAGAACCGCCGCATGGCCGACTGCGTGGGCGTGCCCACCGGCCGCGTCGATATGCTGGCCTTCGGCCTGGGCTCCGGCATCGCCGGGTTGGCCGGGGTGGCGCTGTCCCAGCTGGGCAATGTGGGGCCGGACCTGGGCCGCGGCTACATCGTCGATTCATTCATGGTGGTGGTGCTGGGCGGCGTGGGCCAGTTGGCCGGCACCGTCATCGCCGCGCTGGGCCTGGGCGGCGTCAACAAATTCCTGGAGCCTTACGCGGGAGCCGTCATGGCCAAGATCACCATCCTCGCGCTCATCGTGCTGTTCGTCCAAAAGCGGCCGCAAGGCCTGTTCGCCCCCCGCGGCCGGAGCGTCGAATGAAACAGAACGCGCTGACTGACCTGAATCTGCTGACCCGCCGCCCGCTGTACTCGGGCCGGGTCTGGGCGGCCCTGGCCGCGGCCGTGGCGCTGCTGGCGCTGCTGCCCCTGCTGAATCTCGCTTTCCCGCCCGGCCATGCGCTGCATGTGTCGGCCTATGCCGTGGCGCTGCTGGGCAAGTTCATGTGCTACGCCATGGCGGCGCTGGCGCTGGACCTGGTGTGGGGCTATGCCGGCATCCTGTCGCTGGGACACGGCCTGTTCTTCGCGCTGGGCGGCTATGCGCACGGCATGTACCTGATGCGCGCCATCGGCCGCGACGGCGTCTACCAGAGCGACCTGCCCGACTTCATGGTGTTCCTGGACTGGAAGAGCTACCCCTGGTACTGGTCCTTTACCGAGCACTTCTGGTACGCCATGCTGCTGGTCGTGCTGGCGCCTGGCGTGCTGGCCTTCGTGTTCGGCTACTTCGCCTTCCGCTCGCGCATCAAGGGCGTGTACTTTTCCATCATCACGCAGGCGCTGACCTTCGCCGCGATGCTGCTGTTCTTCCGCAACGACACCGGTTTTGGCGGCAACAACGGCTTCACCGACTTCAAGCGCATCCTGGGCTTCGACATTACCGCGCCCGGCACGCGCGCGGCGCTGTACTGGATCACGCTGGCCGCGCTGGCGGGCGCGCTGGTCCTGGCGCGCGCGGTCACGCAGAGCAAGCTGGGCCGCGTGCTCACCGCCGTGCGCGACGCCGAGAGCCGGCTGCGCTTCATCGGCTACGACCCGCTGGGCTTCAAGCTCTTCGTCTGGACCCTGTCCGCGGTGCTCTGCGGCATCGCCGGCGCGCTCTACGTGCCGCAGGTCGGCATCATCAACCCCAGCGAGATGTCCACCGAGACCTCGATTGAAATGGTGATCTGGGTCGCCACCGGCGGACGCGGCACGCTGGTCGGCCCCATCATCGGCGCGGGCGCCGTCAACGGCCTGAAGACCTGGTTCACCAGCGTGCTGCCGGAATTCTGGCTGTACGCGCTGGGCCTCATCTTCGTGCTGGTGACGCTGTTCCTGCCCACCGGCATCGTCGGCCTGGCGCGCCGCATCTCCGCCCGCATCCAGGGGAACAAGGAATGAGCAGCACGCACATCGAATCCGCCGCGCTCGACGGCGGCCCCAGCGGCGATGCCGGCTACGGCCGCGTCAGCCCCAAGGGCCTGGACACCAGCCACGGCGCCATCCTCTACCTGGAAGGCATCACCGTCAGCTTCGACGGCTTCAAGGCCTTGAACGACCTGACGCTGGACATAGGCGTGGGCGAGCTGCGCTGCATCATCGGCCCCAATGGCGCGGGCAAGACCACGATGATGGACGTCATCACCGGCAAGACCCGGCCCACGGCGGGAACCGCCTACTTCGGCCAGAGCATAGATCTCACCACCCTGAACGAAGCCCAGATCGCGCATGCCGGCATCGGCCGCAAGTTCCAGCGGCCCACGGTGTTCGAGCAGCACAGCGTGTTCGAAAACCTGGAGCTGGCGATGAAGACCGACAAGCGCGTGCGGCCCACGCTGTTCGCGCGGTTGAGCGGCGAACAGATCGACAAGATCGGCGAGACGCTGGACCTGATCCGGCTGCGGCCCGAGGCGGCGTTGCCCGCCGGGCTGCTGTCACACGGACAGAAACAGTGGCTGGAGATCGGCATGCTGCTGATGCAGGAGCCGCAACTGTTGCTGCTGGACGAGCCGGTGGCGGGCATGACCGACGCCGAGACCGAACGCACCGGCGAGCTGCTCAACGAACTGCGCGGACGCCATTCGCTGATGGTGGTGGAACACGACATGGACTTCGTCAACCAGATCGCGGGCGACGGCAAGGTCACGGTGCTGCACGAAGGCTCGGTGCTGGCCGAAGGACCAATGAGCAAGGTGCAGGCCGATCCGCGTGTCATCGAAGTCTATCTGGGGCGCTGAAATGCTGGACGTGAACGCGATCGACCAATACTACGGCGGCAGCCACACGCTGCGCGGCGTCTCGCTGTCCTTGCGCCAGGGCGAATGCCTGGCGCTCTTGGGGCGCAACGGCGTGGGCAAGACCACCCTGCTCAAATGCGTGATGGGCGTGCTGCCGGTGGCGCACGGCAACATTGCCTTCGACGGCGCGGACGTCACGCGCCTGGCGCCGCACCAGCGCGCCGCGCGCGGCATGGCCTATGTGCCGCAGGGCCGCGACATCTTCGCCCGGCTGACGGTGGAAGAGAACATCCTGATGGGCATGGCGACCAAGCCGGCGGCGCGCGCCCGCCGCATCAAGGAAGAGGTGTACGAACTGTTCCCGGTGCTGCGGACCATGCTGTCGCGCCGCGGCGGCGACCTGTCCGGCGGCCAGCAGCAACAGCTGGCCATCGCCCGCGCCCTGGTGGCCGAGCCCAAGCTCATCATCCTGGACGAGCCCACGGAAGGCATACAGCCGTCCATCATCAAGGACATCGCCCGCGTCATCCACATGCTGCGCCAGCGCGGCGACATCGCCATCCTGCTGTGCGAGCAGTACTTCGACTTCGCGCGCGAACTGGCGGACCATTTCGTGGTGCTGTCGCGTGGCGTCGTGGTGGCGCGTGGAGACCGCGCCGCCATCGACGGCGAGGACGTGCGGCGACATCTGTCGGTCTAGGACGGATACGAAATCGCATTTTTCACCGAGGGGCTCTGGACGGCGGCCCCAACTGCTCCGATATAATCGGGCGCCATGTGCTCCGCTGCCTACCTGACCCGCCCCGCCGTGTGGATCGCGCTCGTCGCGATCCTGTGGGCGTCGTTGGCGCCGTCGCTGGCGAATGCGCTGAGCCTGTCTCCGGCCAGCCACAACGCCCATCGCATCAGCGTCGACTTCTGCACCAGCGAAGGCGCGGGGCAAGCCTCCCTGACCCTGGAGGTGCCGGGCGGCAACGATAACGGCACCCAGGCGGACAGTCACGGCGACAGCCATCACTGCCCGCTGTGCCGCAACCCCAATGCCGACGTGGGCATACTGCCCACGCCTGTTCCCGTCGTGCCTGCTCCTCTAGGGCGCGCCATCACCTATCCGCCGCTGTTCTTCCTTGCGGCGCATCCTCTTCATGCCTGGAGCGCGGCCCAGCCGCGCGCACCGCCAGCGGTTTGAGCCTGCGCGCCCCGTCGCCTGATGGCGATCGCTGCGCGCCGGTACGCCGTCACCCCATCGCCACGTTGCGTCCGCGCCTCCCGCGCGTGCGCACGCGTGCCGCCATTCAGGCTCATGCGCTCCGGCCAGTCCCGTCCGTTCCAGGCGGGGACTTCCTGGCGCGCGGGCCGGACCACCGGTTCCAGACATGAAGAAAACCACGACCTACACCCTGCTGCTGGGCGCGCTCGCCAGCGGCTCCGCCCAGGCCCTGACCACGGAACCCGCCGTGCCCACCCTGGCGCCCACCACGGTGCACGGCGCCGCCGCCGAAGAGCCCGCGCCCAACGGCCCCATCGACCTGAACGTACGCGACAGCACCGGCAGCCGCCTGGGCCTGACCCTGCGTGAAACGCCGGCCAGCGTCACCGTGATCTCGCGCGAACAAATCGAGGCGCGCGGATCCTTGAACACGCAGGAGATCGCCCGTGGCATCCCAGGCGTGGACAATGCCTCGCCGCCCGGCAACGCGGGCGCGGTCAGCTACCGCGGCTTCGCTGGCGGCCAGGTCTCGCAGCTGTTCAACGGCATTTCCGTGCAGTACGACTCCATCGCCGCGCGGCCGGTGGACAGCTGGATCTACGACCGGGTCGAAGCCATCGGCGGCCCCTCTACCTTCCTGTTCGGCGCGGGCGCGGTGGGCGGCGCCATCAACTACGTCACCAAGCTGCCCGAGCGCGACACCTTCTACGACGGCCAGCTGCGGGTGGGATCGTTCGACAGCCGCCAACTGTCGGTGGGGCTGAACCAGCAACTGGCGGGCGAACCCGGCGGCCGCGGCCACTATCTGCGCATCGACGCCAACACCGGTTCCAGCCACGGCTGGGTCGATGGCAACCATTCCCGCGCCAGCCAGGTCGCCGCCTCGCTGCTGTCCGACCTGGGCGCGGACGTGACCCAGACCTTCGCCTTCGAGTACCAGCGCGAACAGGTCGACCGCCCCTACTGGGGCACGCCGCTGAAAACCGACGCCAACGGCGTGGTGCAGGGCACGGGCCGCATCCTCGATGGCACGCGCTTCAAGAACTACAACGTCAACGACGGCCTGTACGAGCAGTCGGTGCTGTGGGCGCGGTCGCTGACCGAATGGCGCGCCGGCTCCAATCTGACCTTCAAGAACACGCTCTACTACTACCGCGCCGAACGCGATTACCGCAACCTGGAAAACTACCGGCTGAACGCCGGCAACAGCCTGGTGCTGCGGTCCGGGGCGCTGTTGCAGCGCCACGAACAAAGCCTGATCGGCAACCGCGTGGAAGGCCTGTACCGCTCCACCCTGGCCGGCCTGCCCAGCGACTGGTCCTTCGGCGTGGACGTCAGCCAGAACAAGATCACGCGCTATCCCACCAGCCTGCCCGGCCAGGTCGACGCGGTCGATCCCTACGACTTTTCGCCCGGCGATTTCTACGACATCCCCGGCATGAAGCGGGGCCACGTCGCCGACCGCGACAACCGCATCCGCACGCTGGCGCTGACCATGGAAAACCGCACCACGGTGCTGCCGGGCGTGGCCATCGTATCGGCATTGCGCAAGGACTTCATCGACCTGGACCTGACCAATCGCCGCGCCGTCACCGCGGCCTCGCCCGCCAGCGCGCAGCGCAGCTACTCGCCGCTGACCGGGCGGCTGGGCGTGAACTGGGAGCTGAGCCCGGAGGCCTCGCTGTATGCGCAGTACGCCACCGCGGCCGATCCCCCCTCGGGCATCCTGGCCACCGCCTCGTTCGCCGACGTGCTGAACAATGACAAACTCACCACCGGCAGGCAGGCGGAAGTCGGCGGTAAGTTCAACTTCTGGGACGGCCGCGGTTCGGCCACGGTGGCGCTCTACGAGATCAAGCGCAAGAACATGGCGACCTCGGACCCGAACAACCCCGGCGTGAGCGTGCCCGTGGGCGCGCAATCGGCGCGCGGCATCGAATTGGCCGGCGGCCTGCAGCTGACGTCCCAGCTGTCCTTGCAGGGCAACGTCGCCTTCGTCGATCCCAAGTACGACGATTTCTCGCAATCCGTGGGCGGCGTGGCGGTCTCGCGCAACGGCAACGTGCCCACCAATACACCGCGCCGCCTGGCCAACGTCTGGCTGGACTATGCCTTCCTGCCCGACTGGACCGCCAGCATGGCCGCGCGCTACGTGGGCCGCATGTACGCCGACGCCGCCAACAGCGTCTGGACGCCGTCCTACACCGTGTTCGACGCGGCGCTGTCGCACCGCATCAACCGCAACCTCAGCGTAACGGCCCGCGTGCGCAACCTGACCGACAAGGTCTACGCCGCGAACGCGACGCCGACCATGTACTACCTGGGCGCGCCCCGCTCGTTCGAGCTCACCTTGCAGGCCCGCTTCTGAGCGGCGTGCCAGGACAGACCGCCATGAACACGACGCTCCCCCCCTCGACCCGCCATCGCGCCGGGCCGCCGCTGTCGGCGCGCGCCAAGCGCTGGCTGTACCTGATCCATCGCTGGGCAGGCATCGTGCTGTGCCTGTTCTTTGCCATGTGGTTCATCTCTGGCGTGGTGATGATGTACGTGGGCTATCCCAAGCTCACGCCGCAGGAACGCCTGGCGCACCTGCCCGCGCTGGATTCCGCGGCAATCACCGTCACGCCCGCGCAGG